>CAYXYO010000197.1:0-3634 GCA_964469365.1 uncultured Desulfobacterales bacterium
CTGTTCAAGAAGTTACAGCAGTCCGTCGTGGAGCAAGAGCAGGGGCGAGGCAACTGTGCTTGAACGGGTGACCCTGCTTGGACTCCCTTTGGTGGAAGGCAGGAAGACAGGCCTTAAAAGACATGACATCTCCCTTGCCAGGGAGATATTCATTACAGGAGGCCTTGTGGAAGACGCCCTGAAAAACCGTTTTTCATTCATGAAGGCCAACAGAAGGGTGCTGAAGAGCGCCGAAGAGATGGAAAACCGCATGAGAAAGCCTGGCATCACAGCCCCGCCTGAGGTCATAGCGGACTTCTACCGTCAGGGGATATCCCGCCTTGAAAAGGAGTGCGGCATGGTAATATGCGACGAGGCATCCCTGAAGGCCGCCATCAAAAAACATGGGGACGACTCCATGCTGAGGCTTTCGCCTGAGCTGGTTCTCAAAAGCCGTCCCGGGCATGATGAACTATCCATGTTCCCTGGACACATCACTGTGGCAGGCCATGAGATATCCCTGGAGTACTCATTCTCGCCCGGCACGGAGAGTGACGGCATTACAGCCCTGATCCCTGCCGACATACTTAACGACATGGAGAGCTCACGCTTTTCATGGCTTGTGCCGGGTCTGCTGCCTGACCGCATGGAGTTCATGCTCAAGGCCCTTCCCGGAAGCGTCAGGAAACGCATTGTACCCGTGCCGCGCACAGTAAGGCAGTTGATGGAGAGGTATGAAGACAAAGGCGACATGGGACTTTCCATAAGACAGTGGCTATCCGAAACCTTGCGGTCTGTCAGCGGAATTTCCGTCCCGGCTGAGGCATGGATCAGTGATGAAAAACTGCCTGATTTTCTGCGGATGCGTTTCAGGATAATTGACAGGAAGGGGAAAAGGCTTGCGGAAGGCAGGGACCTGGCAAGGGTCAGAAAGGAGATCGCCGGCAAAGCTGAAGGGTTGAATATTGACTCGCCTGCCTTTGCGAGGGCCAGGAAAGAGTTTGAGATACCTGTGCTGACCATATCAGGCTACCCTGAAAAACCTGAACCGGTCAGGATTCATGCGAAAACTTCAGACACGGATACCCTCTTTCTCTTTCCATCCATTGAAAAAGAGGGAGAACGGGTGGCGTTAAGACTCAGGACATCGAAAAATGACGCTGAAGAGAATACAGCAGCCGGTTTGCAGACGCTTCTTTTGAACTCATCCCATGACAGCCTGCGTCACATTGAAAAGAGGATATTGCCCTCCATGTTCACAAGGGCCCATTACGCATTCAGCGGTGGACGGACCAGCCTGCACAAAAGGTGCATGAAGATGATAACAGGCCTTGCGGCCATGCCCCCTGCCCTGCCGCCGCCCAGGACAGAACTCCTGAAAAGGCTTTCCAGGTTCAGGGGAAAGATCACGGGAGACGCTGAACAGGTCATTGGACACGTCGCAGAATGCCTTGATATGTTTATCAGAATTTCAGGAGAGATAAACAGGTTACAGGAAAAGCGGCGCAGGTTTAACGCCAGGGGCAATATCTACGCTGACATGGAAAGGGAGCTTGAAAGACTTGTCCCCGCGGATTTTCCAGCATCAACCGGACCCGGGCAAATCATGCACCTGGCACGATATCTCAAGGCCCTGGCTGTAAGGGTGTCCAGGGCGGACGCGGACATCAAAAAGGATATCTCAAAGGCGGAAAGAACAGAGCCTTTTGCCAGGCGTTTGCTTGAACTTCAGATGAAAATAAGGGCTTGCCAATACGACCTTTCCTGGAAGGAGAGGGAAAAGATAAACAGGGAAGCAGAAACCGCCGCCGCGATGCTTGAAGAGTTCAGGGTTTCCATATTCGCGCCTGAAATCGGAACGGCATTTCCAGTGTCTGAAAAGAAACTTCACAGACAGCTTGAGAGGTTGAAAACCCTGCTTGAGCGTTAAACCACGGCGTTTTCCCCTGCGACAACAGACCGGACAGGGGCCGGTTATAAGATGTCCGTACAGAAACAGAGAGGTCATCCCGGCAACCTGCCGTCTCCGGCCTGCCATCAACAAGACGTCGCGGCACCTTTTACCCATCCCTTCAGCGCCATGTTGCTGAGCAAACTTTTTCACAAACAGGATTCGCGACAACAAACTACAGTAAAATCAAATAGATAAACTCATAAACACTGGCCGCGAGGGCATCTGGCATAATCATTGCTGAATCTCCTTCCAAGGCCTCTTCAGGTTACGGAAACCGAAACATCAAACTCTATTTCTAAGGAGGGAACATGGCACGAAAAACAGTAGTGCTGCCAATTGCCGCAGCATTGATAATGAGCACCTTCCAGCCTGTCTTTGCAGGTGACTGTCAAGGTGTTTTCATGTCGGCAGTATCAAATATTGCCGCATTTCCCATTTCAGCGCTGCAGGGATTTGTAAGATTCCTGGGAGCAGGACAGAACCCGTGCGGATGTGATTACCATGGCGGCCCGGAACAGGCAGCCTATAAAGTCATAACAGTACCCGCACAGGCCCGGGCAGTGACGACGCCTGCCTATGTTACATATCAGGTAATGCAGCCTGTGCGTCCCGCCCCTGTCCCTGCCTACGCACCGAACACATACCTATACGCTCCATTACCCTTTCATCAATAACCTGTAATCTGCAAGGGGCCTTGTCTTGACAACCACATCAAAAAGAGAATAACCGGCCAGGATGAGAAAGAGAACAAGGAAATACAACAGAGGAGAGTTCAAAATGAGAAGCAGCATATACATTTTCACGGTTTCTGCGGCCATTGTATTTAATGCCATGTCAGGAACCTGGACAGGCAGCGCCTTCGCAACGCCTTCAGACCGGCAACCTGAACCTGCCACGGTCATTGTGCAGCAAGCCCCACCGCCACCTGAAACACTTGACGAGGCATCTTTTCTCAACATGGAGATACATGATCTTGCGGCCCAGATAATGCGGAACTTCCGTAACAGCAACGGCGCAAACGGCCCTGTGGCCGTGGCCACCTTTGTGGATGTCAACAATCTCTACAGGACATCTCCCTTTGGAAGATATCTTGCCGAACAACTGATGGGAGAGATGCAGAGGGCTGGATTCAGCGTCATTGAACTCAGGAAAACCGGCTCAATACTCATCAAGGAGCAGTTCGGAGAATATGCCATATCCCGTGACATAAAGGAGATAGCAAAAACCTCTCCGGCAGGTTTCATCCTTGTTGGCACATATTCCACCAGGGACAAATATATAATGATAAACGCCAGGCTTGTTTCAAGCACCACGGGCATGATTGCCTCATCAGGCATGAAAATACTCAGAAAGGACCCGCTTGTTTCAAAGATGCTCTGGCCTTCAGCCACTCCACATCGCGTCCAACCTGTCAAGATGCCCATAAAGGAACTTGGTTCAGGCTCAAACGTGGAGTTCATTCCGGGTTCATAACTCCGGGAGCAGAAGATGAAAAGATATCCATGCCCAATATTTCTCATTTGCGCCTTTCTTCTTTCCGGCTGCATCGCAACAGGAAGCAGCCAGAGGGGCAGCGTGGGGCGGGGGGAAGCGACGCCACCAGCCGTCTCCCTCTCAAGCGCGGCGGCCTCTGTCACCCTGTCTCCCACCATGGCGGGCCTGGCCGCGGGTCTCGCGTCGCAACTCAGCGCGAATCTCAGG
>CAYXYO010000198.1:0-7253 GCA_964469365.1 uncultured Desulfobacterales bacterium
TCTTCAGTTGCCACAGGTATGCTGCCACATATCCGGATCCTATTGCCGTGATGGGAGCGAGAACTATGAGAAACCGTTTTGCGAACAGGAATGAGAGACATGCCAGTAAAAGTGGAACCGAAAGGAACATGCTCTCCCTGGGTTTTTTATAGAAAAGTATGGCCAGCCCTGCTGCGGCAAGGAAGAAAACAGGAAAACTGTCGGTTGTCTTTGCTACTATCTCGGCAAATGTCGGACGCGCCTGTTCCGATATGGTGACACCGATATTGGGAAACGGCCCCTGGGTATCCTTGGATATGTAGCTGAACTTGGCGCCTATCTCATTTATGATTTTTATTGGAAGGTCAATGCCTTTCCATGCCAGGACTCCCAGCATGACCGCAGCGGCAAGAGAGATGAAGATGAGCCCTTCCCTGCGTGATGGCCTGTAAAAAAAGGCAATGGCTACCGCAAGGGGTACGAAGCTGACTGTTGTCGCAATAAGCGGCGTCTGGTCCCACCACCACAGGAAAAGAACGTATATTGCCGCTCCGGCGGCAAGAAAGATGTACCTTCTCCTGCCCTTGTCCAGTCCGAAACGCATGAAACAGTACGCTGCGCCTGTGGCCCAGGTCACATTCATGCAGTCTGTGTCAAACCACCCCAGGCTGCTTCGATATACATAATAATGAGACAGGAGTCCTGTCAGGGCAGCAGTAAAGCCCATTACAGGGCCTCCGTAGTAGCGTCCGAAGGCATACAGGGGGATGGCCAGCAAAAGACCGAGAATAGTTGGCAGGAAGGCGCCTACCCGGTTAAGGGAAAAACCTGTGAGCTGTGAGGCTGCCGCTGCGATTACAGATATCAGGGGCGGGGGCGACGGTCTTTTTATGCTTTCAGGCACTGCCCGTTTCTCATGAACCTCGTTGTAAGTGTTATTCTTGATGTCCCTTGCAAGGCCAAGATAGTAGTATCCGTCAAAGGTGGTAAGCAGGGGCTCCCCCCTGTACATCGCGTTTTCAGGGTGAGATTTCCAGTCGGCAATGTCTTCGACCCTTACAAGCAGTCCCACAGCAAGAAGCAGGATAAAACCTGTGATTTCAAAGAGCAGGCTGTGGTTGTCCCATAATTTGTTTATCTTGACCATTATGTTGTCTCCCTGTCAGGTTATTCGTGTATCCACACCCATGTACCCCCGGCCCCTGGAGATGCCTTTGTCCACAGGTCATCTCTGGCAGCAGGCATTGTCCAGTCAAATAGCCATTTCGCATCCCGTGGAGATGTGTTGACGCAGCCGTGTGATTGTCTCAGGCCAAAGTTGTCATGCCAGTATGCTCCATGTATGGCATAGGATTTGTCAAAATACATATGATATGGCACATCCTCCAGGAAATAGTAATCCTCACCTGGTTCTCCGCCGCTCATCTTTGCGAATTTCTTTTTTATCCATATCCTGAACATGCCTTGGGGGGTTTCAAAATCTTCTCCTGGAAGCCCTGATGAAATGATGGTCGCGTACACTGGCCTGTCCCCCTCATATGCTATGAGGGTCTGTTCATACAGGTTGATCTCAATCCATTTTTCATTTTCACCAATATTTTCAGGACGTTTTCCATAGGTGATAATGGCGAGCCTGCGCTGGATTACCCACTGGTCATCCCCGATCCTGTACCAGTCCCATCCGTCTATGTGCCGTTTTTCCAGCAGGTTGACTTTTGTGTGTTTTTCAAATAGTTGGCCGTCAATGTATTCTACCTTGCCTGGCGTGGCCGATGTGACTGTATCAAGTATGAGCCAGCCGCTTGTGCCTGAGTCCGGAGCCGGGAAGGCATCGCTGAACTCCATGCCACTGAAGATTGATGGAGTGCAGGGTCTCAGGTCCTGAGCCAGCATGTAGCGTTTCTCCCCGGTTTTGTACCACCTGTTTTCAGATGCTGTTATAGGGCCGCCGGGCTCCATGCTGACCCATATGAAGCCACCGGACAGGCTGTCTGTTGGAGGTTTGCAGTCCAGGTCGCAATATGGCGTTGAAAATACCGGAGCCGGATCCGCATAAACATAAGCATAATCCCATGGAAGGATGTCACGATGGTCTGCCCAGAAAAGTTGCGCCAGGGTCGGGACGCTGGTTGTGGCGTTGCCTGTCTGTGCAATGGCGGTGCTGTTGCCGGATGATGCCGAAACCGGAGGGGCAATGCACATTGCCTGCAGCAATAGAGCTGTCAAACAAGGATAAAGCAAGTATTTTGCGATATTGTCAGGTGCTGTGTCTTCTTTCATGATCTGTCGGATTTGGTGCATTGACCCTGCTCTTCAATCTTTTCCGCCTGTTTTCCCCATTCAATCCATCCCCATATTGAAAGTCCTGTAAAGACAGCAAACAGGGTGGCCTGCGCGTATATGGAATGATAGATGTTAATACATATCCAGCCGATATTTGCAACAGTGTATAGGAAAAAACTTGCGCGTTTCCTTAATACATTCAATATGGCCCCTGTTATGCTGACAAGTGTCAATGTCCACGGCAGCAGATGGAGCATAAATATGTTTTCGGCGTTCATGCCGGTTCAGACCGGTTTTCGCATGATTTTCACTTTATATGTTGCAGCACTGATCTGAACTCCTGCGTGCCTGCCTTCTCGAGGAGTTGATAAATAATCATCTCGGCAGGGCCTGTAGCCGCGCCTGCCTGTCTGAGAAGCTCCATGGCCTCATCGGCATGTCCCGGGTCCCTTGATGATACAGCGTCCGTGACTATCCACGTCCTGAATCCTGCCTCCATTGCGCCCAGGACAGTCTGGAATATGCATATATGCGCTTCCACTCCTGTGATAATAAAGGTGTCTGTTTGCCGCTCCATTGATTTGAGCCTTTCCCTGAATGCACGGTTGGCAAAACAGTTGAATTCCGTCTTGTCAATGTAATCATTCCGGGTATGCAGTTCCGCCAGCTCAGGCACAAAGGGGCCAAGCCCTTTCGCATACTGGGTTGTTGCCAGGACAGGCACGTCAAGTATTGACGCGCACCGCATCATAAGGGCTGTCTGTTTTATCACCTTGTCGGCCTCGTGGATGGCCGGCATAAGTTTTTCCTGGGGGTCAATGACAAGCAGACAGCTTCTGCCTCTTTCAGCAGGAGATATCCTTTTCATGGTTGTTTCCTTGCTTCCTGTTCAGCTTTTCCTATCATCAGTTCAACAGCCTGACGCAACATCCTGTCATGTGCTTCAGGGGTGTTGGCGCGTCCATATTTTTTTATTATCTTTTCCCATTTTGCACTGCCTGAATATTGGTGACACGCAATGCAAAGCCCTTCCCGTTCGGTCTTCATGCGTATGTCACGGTCCAGGGGCCTGTCACCAGGCAGGGGCATGTTCTGTATCTGTTTGCCGCTGTTTCTGTCAACAAGCTGATCCAGTGACCAGGGAAATCCTGTTACAGGAGGAACCTGCCATGGGGCGCCGCTGCCAGGGATATCGCCGTTTACCCCCTTGCTCATGTCTGTGAAAAGGGGTGAACCGTCGCCGGTTTTTCCCGTGCTTCTGCTGTTTCCAGCGCCGTATCCTATGGCCTTGGGGTCTGTATGGCAGTTTTCGCATGTCCTGGCCACAGCGGTTATGGAGTGAGGCTGGACAGGGGCCATGGTGGCTGCGCTGTCGCCTGAAGAGGTGGTGTGGAGCCTGTTTGTTTCCAGTATGTTGCCGTCCTTGTCAATATAGGTGTAAAAGACCTGGCATCCGGGTATTACCGGCGTTACCCTGCCCCTGGAGTTCATGCCAAGCACTGGGTCTTCCCACCTGAGGAATGAACGGTTTTCCATGGCAAGGGCCCCCATTGTCTTTACAGGAGTTCCCCTTCCTGTTACGGGATCAAGTATGTGGGCTGTCTCAAGCCAGTCCGTGCCGCTTCTTCTCCTGTCATATTTGATGTGGCATCCGTAACACTGGGGGGCCCATGTGGCATGGCAGGCATAGCATTCAAGCCGTTCGATATGGTCTGTTGAGACCATGGCCGTTTTCCCCTGGCCGGTTTTAAAGGCGTTATTTTCCGCGATGTCTTTAAGGAGAGGCACCTTGTGCTCCTTACCTGAGACAGCGCTCCTTACAAAGACCTCGTCTCCACGTCTTATCCAGTTACGCCTGACATTGCCCCTTGAGGTAATGAGATACTCTTTTTTGTCAACAGGGTATGTCCCTCTTGCTCCCTCAAGGGTTACAGGCGTGCCATAGCCTACGGGAAGCTCCCACGGAAATTTTTTTGTTGTGCCGTGGCAGTCCTGACAGCCGGTTTCCACCTGCTGCCAGGTCACGGGATATATGTTGCCGTCTCCGTGGAGATCAATGGATGTGTGGCAATCAATGCATTCCATGCCCCTTTCCTGATGCACGTCACTTCTTATGTGCATGTATTCCTTTGTAAAAAGCGGGGCCTGGGGGTTGCCGTTACTGTCAAATGGCGGGGCCTTGCCATCCTTCTGGTAATCATATTCCATCATGCCTGAAAAGGTTGTTCCTATACGTTTCCCACGGGTATGGCAATGTGTGCACTGGGCTGAGGGAATGGCAACGGTTATCCGGTGTTTCATGGGCATGGCCCTTTTGACATGTTGCATGGCCTTGTCGTTTCCCTGATAACTGCCCGCGTTGTTGTAAAGCACATGGCACGCGGCGCATCCTGCCGCCCTGCGGTCTCCGCGTTTGTCTCGCCCTTCGCCCCATAGATGGCACCGGCCGCACTCCTTGCGGTAAAGGTCTGCAAATCCCGCCTGCTCCTCTGAAAAGTGCTTTGCCGTGGTGTTGAAGTCAGGCAGTTGTCTTACTGATGACAGTATGGTGATGAGTTTCTCTTCAGCCGCCTTTTTTATCCATCGTTTATAAAGGAATGAGCCTGCAAGCGGCGTCGGGCCGTCCGGGTCGTCCATGTCAAAGTCGGCAAAGGGAAAAAGACCCTTTTCAATAATGCCGTTGGCTGAAAGTATCTTGTTAGCCTTGCCGGTTTCAAGGGCCATGAGCGACCTGACGACCCTGTATGTGAGATTGAAACCTTCGGCGCCTGTGGGATCGGACAGGCGGGAAATATATGACTGTATCGCTCCACCGGCCGGTGAAGGCAGGGGGTTGGCCTGCATGGTGGCGAGGCTGTTCTTTTCGTCATGGCACTTGGCGCATCCCTTTCCCAGATTAAGGGCCCATAGATATGATGGATTGGGGATCATGCCCTTGTGGGCAGCATCTTCTGACGCAGAGGCGGGGTTGCCCTCATGGCAGATTGCGCACTCATATCCTTCACCCTTTCCATAGGTCTTTTCCGCCTGTTTTATGAGCCAGGGCTGCATTGCGATGTTTATCACCGCAATGCCTTCATGGCAGGAGAGACACCCTTTTCCGCCTGCCGCTGCCCGCAGGGGAGGGAACGTCAGGATCAGGGCGGCAATAAACATTATGCCATACTGTTTTGCTCTGTCTGGTGTCATGGCGCTGGAAATCTCTAAAATATGTTTGAGACAATCTTGTAGCCTCCCAGCCATGTGCCGGCGACACTGCCAAGGCCAGGCAGGATAAAGGCGAGAAAAACCCTGAGCAACCTGTTTTGCCACCATTTTTTAAGTGAGCCTATGTCGTCGGCCGCTGTCTGGAACTCCTTTACAATAGGCGGAACCTTGTACGCCTGGACAAAGGCGGTTACATATCCGGCGCCTATTACAGGGGTAAGGCTTGTGATGGGGGCGGCAATGAAGGCGCTCAGGATGGTAAGGGGATGGGCAAGGGCCATGGCCGCGCCAAGGGCCGAGAAAAAGCCGTTTACAAATATCCAGTAGAAGATGTTGTCCACCGCTGCGGCAGAACCCTTTTGTACGCCTATGACAGTGATGGATGCAAGGATTATAACCGGAATAATCCACCCTGCCGCCTTCCAGGCGGGTGATACAGGCGGAATTGAGCTGATTTCATCCATCTCGTCGCTCCTGTCTTCATAAAGGGCCTTTTTTATACCCTGAACGTGTCCCGCGCCGACTACGGCTACAATCTTTTTGCCTACTGTTTCCTTGATTTTTTCGGAAAGAAACGTGTCCCGTTCGTCAATCAGTATCTTTTTCAGTTCAGGCAGCTCCCGGCCTATCTCTTCAAGAAGTTCGGTCAGGACATCCTGCTGCTTCAGCTCCTCAAGTTTTTCCTCGGTTATTTCGCCGCGGTCAAAGAGGCTTGTGAGCAGAGCCGCAAGGAGATAGCTCTTTTTCAGAAACGAGGTGGCCTTCCATGCCCTTCGCAGGGTGACCCTTACATCCCGGTCGCACAGGGCCACCGGTATCCCCAGACTGTCTGCCTGTCTGGCGGCTTCCACAAGTTCGCTTCCAGGAGTTACGCCGAGCTGCATGCCGAGTTTCTTCTGATATGAAGCCAGCACGAGGTTTACTATAAGGGTTGATAGCTGTTTCTTCTTTATCAGCGTCTTGAGGTCAAGGGATTCCCAGCCCTGCCTGCTGGCAATGGACCTGTATCTTTTTTCGTCCAGTTCTATGCATACGCAATCAGGTCTTTCGTCGGCTATAACCTGTTTTACCAGTTCAACCGAATCCCTGGATATGTGGGCAGTTCCGATCAGTATGATTTCCCTGCCTTCAATGTCAATATGGTGTACGTCTCTGCTGTATTGTTCGTTTTCCCTGTTCATTAATAGCCTTGGATTGATAAACTGTCTGTCGTTTGCCCCTGTTGCGCGGCAAGCCGGATTTGCAATGTCTGTTCAGGGCGCTGTTTCGCGCCGCAGTCTGTCATGTTCCTGCAAATTTCCCGGAACATTTACATGTTACTTGATTTGGCCGATGTATAAAAGTATATTTTATGAAATGGAATTTAACATTGTCTCCGGAAATATCCACTCCACGCACAGGGAGAATATCACAGTGAAAAGGTTCGCGGAATATCTTGGCAAGAAGGTAAAGCACGACAGGGTAAGGGAGAGCGGAGAACTTGCGAAATTCGGAATCAGATGCCGGTACCTGCCTGACCCGCCTGACATCTTTGATGAGTACGAGTTCGGAATAGATTTTGAGAAGGAGCAGGACAGGGCATTTCTGGTGACTGTGGAGAACGGAAAGATAGCAAGGATGCTCTTCGGGGCAACCGATCCCGGCAATCCTGACATGCTCAGACCCCTCTCCGACGCAGACCTTGAGGCCCTGCTTGAAAAAAGAGGTGATGCCCTGGACGGTTTTTTTGCATATGTTGTAGAAAGTTAGCCTTTTTTATGTCTGGAAAAATTAAGGTGTTGCTT
>CAYXYO010000199.1:0-7927 GCA_964469365.1 uncultured Desulfobacterales bacterium
ACAATGTAATCAAATTCAAATTCTGCCAGTTTTTTGATATCACGCCTCACAATGCCGTAGGATGTGATGACAAGGTCGAATGAATCAAAATCATTGAACGTCTCGGCACGGTTTAATCCGGTATATACAAGGCATTTCATGTCAGGCACAAACTGTTCGCACTCAAGCTGCCAGTTAAAAACAAGGGTTGTGGGGGCGACAACAAGAGATGGACGGATTTTTTTTCCGCGCCCTGCCCTTCTGCCGGCAAGCATGGCAAGTACCTGCACCGTCTTTCCAAGTCCCATGTCATCGGCAAGTATGCCTCCGAAACCAAGGTCCTGAAGAAACCTGAACCATCCCATGGCATCTTTTTGATAACCGCGCAGTTTACCGTTAAAATTTACCGGCGGCTCTTCCGGTTTTATTCCTGTGAAATCTTGTATCTTTTTCCTTGTTTCAAGGAATTTGCTGTCCAGGGAGACCTGCTCCATCTCCTCAAGCATTGAATCAAGGAGCATTGTCTGTGACGAGTGAAAACGAAGTTTTTCTCCTGCCTTTTTGCCGGTTTTTACCGCCTTGCCCATCTCAAGGACCGCGAAATTCCGCTGAAGCCACTCTTCAGGCAGCATCCCAATGGCTCCGCTGCCCAGGGTAATGGTTTTCCGTCCCTTTAAGAACGCCCTTACCACCCGCGCAAGGGGAACGATCTCCCCTCCAAAGTCAATCCCACCCTCCAGGTCAAACCAGTCTATTCCTGAACGTATGCTCAACTTTGATGAACTGCCGTATGATATCCTTTTTTTATCAATGGCCTCCACGGTTATGCCATGCCTGTCAAGAAAGGGAAGGGCCTCTGACGCCTTCCCGGTATCAATGGCAAACTCCCATGGCGCGACCTCCTCAAAACCGGCCTTCTCAACAATCTCCCTGAATCCCTGTTCAGCCTCCATATCCCGTGTAATGCGTTTCCATCTTTCATGATCCAGTATCTTTTTGCCTGGACTGGAAGCGGCGATCTCAAGGCCGTCATAATCCATATGGAGCGTGCCTGTTATTCTGCCGTCTCCAATGGAAACCACCAGAAAGGGCGAGGGTTCTGCTTCGATCTCCGCAGGAGCCAGCTTGTCCGGCAGCTCAACCGCCTCTTCCCGTTTCATAACGGTTTCAGCCTGCCTTACAAACTCCCGTATCTCCTTTTTCCTGATCTTGAACCCCTTGTTCTCGTGCAGTTTGTTAATCCATCTGCCACTGGGACCATTCAGCCTGAAAAGACGGTTGTCCTGCAGAAAAAAGACAGGTTCACTACTGATTAACGTAATATCGTCCTGAAAATCGAACCTGTTACTGCCATCTTCAGCATCAAGGACTATATCAACAGACAGTTTTTTCTTCCTCGTGCCATGCTCGACCCTGAATTTTATATTGTAGTCAAAGGGGTTGCCCTTGCACAGGATATTCTCTTTTCCATGATGATATTCGGACATTATGCGGCACCTTCCGGTTTCCGCGAGACGGGGCAGCACAACGGCAAGATTTTCCGGAGAAAGAATGATATCTTCAAAGGTGTTACCGGAAGAATAAGTGTACCAGCCGTCATATCCGCCCTGTTCTCCGGCGCTGTTCAGTATTGAGAGTATGATCCTGTCATTTTCTCCAAGGGCAGGATGGGCCAGCATTCCGGAAGTTATCCTTCTTTCCCGTCCGGCCTTGCCGTCTTTCTTGATATACAGCTCATAGGCTGTAACAAGAATTTCTCCCATTGACAAAACAAGTTTGTATGACAGCATGAAGGAACCCGGTTGCCTGACATCAGGACGTTTCTCCTCACTTACGCCTCCTTTCCAGACAGTCTCGTTAACAAGTTCCTTCCAGAATTCCCCTTTTTTTCCTCTTGGCTTCCTGCGTTGTTTTTTCTTTCCTGTCTTTCCCGGGGAGACTTCCCTTAACATGTCAAAATCATGTTCAGAAAAACTGTACTCTGCAATCAGGCTGTCAGCGGCAAGGGCTGTGGCCCACAGATGCTTGCAGTGATAACCCTGCTTAAAAAACGGACAGGTGCATGTAATACCGACCTTGTGTTCCCCCTCTATCTGCAGACCTGTGTGATAATCTGTTGTACCGTGAACAACTGCCTCCACCTCAGTGGGAGAAAAATTATGGACATCAACTCTCTTGTCCCTGAAATATTTTTCCCCCCTTGAACGTATAAGGGGCATGAAGGATGATTCAAGTATGCTGGTCCAGTGAGACATGTGGTAATCCCTGTATGGATAACGTAAAAACAATAATCATGGTTAAAAATAAGGAATAATAACCCATCAAGACCAATTTGCAACTTTTACAGAAGAGACTTCAAAGGCGTGGACAGGAGAAATACGTTTTTATCATTGCGCAACAACGGTTGACACAGATGCCTCAAGGGGGTATCCAGCATGGATGATTTGATGGCCTCAACAAAGCAACACTCCGGGAGAAAGAGGATGATTACACAAAATGAACTCGCCCTGCGTCATGGCCGGTGCAGGGAACTTGTGAAACTCCACCTGCCTGACGCGTGCGGCATTCTGATATTCTCACGCATCAATATCTACTATCTTTCAGGCACGGTGACAAACGGCGTGCTGTGGCTTCCGGCCACAGGCAACCCTGTGCTGTTTTGCAGAAAAGGCGCTGAACGGGCAAGGAACGAATCCCCTGTTGCCGACATACTGGAGTTCAGGAATTTCGCGGATATCTCCCCTGCCCTTGACAGCCATGGACACCGGCTTTCCAAAAAAATTGCAGTGGAAATGAACGGCATATCATGGGCACTCTCCAGGAGTCTCCGGAAGCATCTGCATGGCCATGAGTTTGTTTCCGCAGACAGGGTGCTTTCCATGACACGGGCGGTAAAGACCCGATTCGAGCTTGAAAAAATGCGCAAGGCAGGGGCCGCGCATGCCCGCTGCCTTGAAAGACTCCTGCCTGAAAAGATCAGTGCAGGCATGAACGAGTTTGAAATATCTTCAGCCATTCTTCGTATTTTCATGTCAGAAGGACATATAGGCCCCCTGAGAATGAGCGGATTGGGGGAAGATATCTTTCTTGGTCACACATCGGTTGGAGACAATGCCAACATGCCTGGCATGTTCAACGGACCAGTGGGGCTTAAAGGGGTCCATCCCTCCGCGCCCTGCATGGGGTCACGGGAAACCGTCTGGAACGAGAAAGAGATTCTCACGGTTGACAACGGATTCAATGTGGATGGATATCAGACAGACAAGACCATGATATACTGGTCAGGAAGGAGAAGGGATATCCCTGACAAGGCGGCCGCGGCCCATGATTTCTGTCTTGAAATACAGCAGCGTCTTGCAGAGCGTCTGAAACCCGGCGCTATCCCTGAAGAGATATGGAATGAATGCATGGAAAGGGTTTCAAAAAGCAGATGGAAGGAGGGTTTCATGGGCGTTGGCCCCAACCGGGTCGGTTTTGTGGGGCATGGAATCGGCCTTGCCATTGACGAATGGCCGGTTATCGCATCAGGATTCAGGGAACCCCTTGAGGCAGGCATGACAATAGCCCTTGAGCCCAAGATAGGCATTCCGGGAACAGGCATGGTGGGTATTGAAAACACCTTTGAAATCACTGACAGGGGCGCTGAATCCATAACCGGAAACGCCTTTGACATCACATGCGTGGCGTCCTGCGCCGCATAAGGGGAGATTGCTGTCCATGATAGGGGCAATTGCAGGAGACATTGCAGGTTCCATATATGAATGGAACAACATCAGAACCAAGGATTTCACACTGTTTGAAGGAAACTGTTTTTTTACAGATGATACGGTCCTGACCGTGGCGCTGGCAGACACGATCCTGAACGGTTCTGATTATGCGGAGAACATGCGGAAGTTTTATCGGCTCTATCCTGACGGAGGATACGGCAGAAGTTTTCACAAATGGGCCAAAGGGCCTGACCATGCCCCGTACAACAGTTGGGGAAACGGCGCCGCCATGCGGATAAGCCCTGTCGGATACGCCTTTGACGACCTTGAGACCGTAATGCAAAAGGCAGAGGAGTTTACATCTGTCACGCACAATCACCCTGAAGGAATAAAGGGAGCAAGGGCAACGGCAAGCGCGATCCTCCTTGCCAGAAAAGGCAGGTCAAAGGATGATATAATGGATTTTATCTCCTCTGAATTCAAGTATGACCTGAGCAGGCATGTTGACGAGATAAGGCCGTCATACAGTTTTGACGAATCCTCGCAAGGCACTGTGCCCCAGGCCATCAGGGCGTTTTTTGACTCAACAGGTTTTGAGGACGCCATAAAAACGGCCATATCCCTTGGTGGAGACTCAGACACCCTGGCCTGCATAACCGGCGGCATTGCCCAGGCCTTTTACGGCGTGCCACACCGGATAGAGACAAGGGTATATGAGATACTCGATGAGAGGCTTGGCGACATCACCAGGAAATTCATGGAATATTTTTGTTAAACTTCCTGGTATAACCAGGCATTTTTTCGCAAAAAACGAGCGGCAAGCCATCACCCCTTTATAGCCGGATATTTGTATGGCCGAAGTTCGGCAACTGTCTCCACCAGGTCGTCCTGGTCGGCCATCACCTGCATGATATCCTTGTAAGCCTCCATCGCCTCGTCAAGGGGAAAACGGTTTTTGTCGCATTCAAGGCCCATGCGTTTCATGGCCGCAACGCATTTGTCAACATCAAGCAGCTTTTTTGCCATGGTTCTTGAAAGCCTTCTTCCTGCCCCATGAGAGCAGGAACAGAAGCTTTCAGGTTCTCCCCTGCCCCTTACGATAAAGGAAGACGAGCCCTGGGAACCCGGAACAATGCCAACAGTATCCACTGTTGCCTCAGTGGCCCCCTTGCGGTGCAGGATAACCTCTTCCCCGTTTGCCAACACATACCTGGCGGCATAGTTGTGGTGGATATTTATCTCATCAAGCACCTGAAAATCCAGCCAGAGAGCAAAGGCGTCCCTTACATCCCTGCTCATCACCCTCCGGTTTGCCAGGGCAAACCCGAGGCAGAAATTCATCGCGGCAAAATATTCACGTCCCTCCGGGGAATCAATGTCAAAATACGCCAACTGTTTCCTGCCTTCAGGCACAATGCCCCTCTGAAGGGCAAGTTTATGGTAAAAATCCGCTATGCGGAAACCGGGATTTCTTGAACCGGAATGAATCATCCACCAGATATGCCCGTCATCACCCTTCTGAATCTCGATAAAATGGTTGCCTGCCCCAAGGGTTCCAAGCTGGGACCGGGCGTTTTTCAGCTCCTTTTTAACAGCAGGGATGTCCGGAACAGAGTCAAACCCGCTCCACTCAGCCATCTGTCCGTTTTTTCGCCTGCCTCGTATGCCAACAGGTATGCGTTTCCTTATCTCCCTGAATATCCTGCCGAGAACCCTTCTTTCCACTGACTTCAGGCTGGTCTTTACTGCCAGCACGCCGCAGCCTATATCAACCCCGACACAGTTTGGTGAAACGGCGTTCCTGAGGGGCAACACCCCGCCAATGGGCATTCCCTTGCCAAGATGTACGTCAGGCATAAGGGCCACATGTGAGGCCACAGGCATCACATTCGCCAGCGCCATCGCCTGCTCAAGGGCTGCCTGCTCAATATTGTCAGTCCATATCTTTACAGGAACCCGTGTGGAATCTATTATCTGTTTGATTCCCATGTCTGACCTCCCAAACATCCATGTCTCTTGTCTGATTGCAGCGCCATGCAATAATTCTTGTTACAGCATTGCAAAGCCAACCTCCAGGGGCAGACTATTTATCAGGCAGGCTGATTCTAAAACCGAGCTCCAGGGGCCGGGAATCGTAAGGATATGTGATTTTGAGCATCCATTTGCCACTGGAGAGAGGGAATATCAGGCGCATCTCTCCGGCGTCTCCATCTTTTTCCATTTGCGACCTGACGGTTCTGCCGTTTCGGACAAGCCTTGCGTCTGTCGGCAACAGGCCGAGGTCATTTCGTATGGTGAGCCTGCCCTGCTGTTTTTCCCGGTCTTCCGAAACAAGGACAATATGAAGGGGGGCCTCATCAAGGAGTACGGTTTCATCATCAGCATCTTTCTGTTCACCTGAGGAACGCAACATGTCTGCCAACCTGTCCAGGATGTTCAGGCCAGACATACCATGTATCCCATGCCTCCCATGCACTCCAAAGGTGAGGGCCGCGCCGGGTTCCGTATCCGGCCATGGCGCCTGAATAAAATCAGGGACCCTGTCGCCAAGCGCCTTTATCTTTGCGCGTATCCTTTTCATGGCGTCAGAACACTTCTGTTTCAATTCCTCCACCATATCCCTTGCCCTTTCTGACACCGCGTATTCCTGATACTGGACTTCAAGGTTCCTGAACAGCAACACTGCCGTATCAGACTCTCTTTCAGAGCTTCTGTTTTTTTTCCCGCTCTCCTTCATTACGAGATCAAGGACACTGTCTTCCACCCTTTCCACAGGCGATGCAAAACTGTCGGCAGGCAGCTCCAACCTGTTCCAGCACTCCACAAGCCAGTCATCGGCAATAATATCTCCATGCCCCATGAAATCAACAAATTCGCTTACCCTGACACACTTTTTCAGCACGCCCATATCCCTGACCACAAGGACATGGAGAGGATAGACCTTGTCCGAACGCAGTTTCCATATCCAGCCTTCCCTTACCATCGAAGCAAGATTCTTGTCACTGCCCTGCCTGCCTCTACTGCCCGGGTCTGAATTCCCGAGGCGGAAATTCAGCCCCCCGCACACAGGACAATCCTCCTCATAGCAGAAGTAGGAATGTTCTATATCTTCAAGTTTGAGAAGTCTGGCACTATTTCTCATACCTTGCCCCTATCTCTTCCAGAGCGGCTTTCACCACTTCAATATCGATTTCACTGTTACGCTCCTTTATGCCGCTTCTGATTCCATGCCGGAACTTTTTCAGGTAATAGGAGACAAGCTGACTGCTTATTCCCAGCTTTCCGGCAATCTCACCCACGCCAATCTCCTTGTGGATATAAAGATATACTATATACAGCTCCCTTTCACCAAACCTGGACTCGATAAATGAGACAAGCCACTTCACCGATTCACTGTTCTCAACAACAGCCAGCCCCTGACACGATTCCCCTGACAGCCTGTCTTCCACGATTTCACTGAAACATGTCGGACTGACATAGCAGTTTTCCACAAGATAATCATAACACCTGTCAACAACGATATTAAGCGGCACTGGACAGCCCTTGGGACACGTAAGGAGCACAAGCCTCTCCACATCCCTGTTGGAAATTCCGAGGATGTTGGCCGGCTTTCGTTCAGGCGCCACCGGCCTGCCGCATCTTTTCACCACTATCTTGCGGTCCCTTGCGCCACCGGCAAGTTCCATGCTGCCGGCACTTCCGGCACACCTTACTATCTCCTTCCGCAGACGCTGCTTGCGGCCATATTCATCGTCCTGACAAAGTATGTCATTGAGTATATGCCTGATGGAAAGATAAAGGGTTGCGATGAATTCGTTTGTGTCAAGTGTATTGCTGTCAGCAAAGCGTTTTTTGAACAGCCGCTTTTTCATTTCAAGGAAACGGGTGAGAATCTCGTTGACGATTTCGGCGTTGTCATCATATATTGCCAGTCTTCTGATGCGGTTAAGCTGTAACGGGAACTCAGAGATTATCATGTCAGAAAGTTCAGCCAGAAATGACTGCAATTCGTCCGCTATAAAGGCAGAGACAATACGCATGTCACGTTCCATACGCTCCCTGGCCAAACTTTTCCCTTTTTTTCCTCTCTGTTTCATACCAGCCTTGATGATATGTTAATATGCCCCTGCTGTGCCGCCTCATACCAGGGGCCAGGGGCCGGATTACAACCTGTTCTCACAGCTTCAAAGAGTTATCGTCCCGTCTCCACTCACGGTATCTCTCAATGTCATCTCTGATGA
>CAYXYO010000200.1:0-3905 GCA_964469365.1 uncultured Desulfobacterales bacterium
TTACAGCGTAACAGCGGTGGACAGTTCGGCCAATGCCAATGAAAGCGCCATGTCTCCAGGGGCGACTGTTGTAATAAGGTGAGAAATGAACCCGTTTCATTATAAAGACAATCAACTGTTTTGTGAAAATGTGCCTGTTGAAAGGGTTGCCGAAGAGACCGGAACGCCCTTTTACCTCTACAGCCGCTCATATCTCCTTGACAGGTTTCATGCCTATGAAAGGGGATTTGGCAACCATCCTTCCATGATATGTTTTGCCGTCAAGTCAAACAGCAACCTCGCCGTCATAAACACCCTCGCAGAGGTCGGGGCCGGAGCTGACATTGTTTCCGGAGGGGAGCTTTTCAGGGCGCTCAGGGCGGGGGTGCCGGCTGACAGGATTGTATATTCAGGGGTTGGGAAGAAGCCTGAAGAGATAAGATACGCGCTGGATGCCGGTATCCTCATGTTTAACGTGGAATCAATGGAGGAGCTTGCTGCCATCTCTGATATAGCTCACGGCGCCGGTAAAAAGGCAGGTATTGCCATAAGGGTGAATCCGGATGTTGACGCGGGCACACACCCATACATATCGACAGGACTCAAAAAGAACAAGTTCGGCCTTTCCGTTGAACAGGCTGAAGCGGCATACATGAAGGCAAAGGGGCTTCCTGGAATTGAAATAAGGGGAATCGACTGTCATATAGGCTCCCAGCTTGTTGATTCAACCCCATTCATGGATGCCTTTTCACGGGTGAGAAGGCTGCTTGAACGTCTTGAAACCAATGGAATATCTATTGATTATATAGACATAGGCGGAGGGCTTGGGATACGTTACAGGGATGAGACTCCACCGTCGCCTGATGAGTACATAGAGGCAATACTGCAACTTGCCCAAGGACTTTCCCAGACCATTATAGTTGAACCCGGTCGTTCCATTTCAGGCAATGCTGGCATACTGGTGACAAAGGTGCTTTACACAAAGGATAACGGCTCAAAACAGTTTGTTGTTGTTGACGCTGCCATGAATGACCTTGGCAGGCCAAGTCTCTATGGCTCATGGCACGATATTCTCCCTGTACGTGAAACCGGCGATGATACGATTACGGCTGATATTGTCGGCCCCATCTGCGAGACAGGGGACTTTCTCGCAAGAGACCGGGAGATTCCGGCATTTCGCCAGGGCGACCTGATGGCGGTTATGAGCGCAGGGGCCTACGGTTTTACCATGTCGTCAAATTACAATACCCGTCCAAGGGTGGCGGAGGTGATGGCTGAAGGAGGAGAGTTCAGGGTTGTAAGAAAACGCGAAACCCTGGAAGACATGGTTGCAAATGAATCAATAGCGGTATGGTAAGGGTTTGATTACAGAATGAATCTGACATTTTTTAAAATGCATGGCTGTGGCAATGATTTTATCCTTGTGGATAACAGGGAGATGACCGTGTCCCATGCCGAGCAGCCGGGCCTTGCTGAAAAGCTGTGCAGGCGCAAATTTGATATTGGCGCTGATGGCCTTGTCTTTATTGAAAAACCCGATGGGGATGAGGCAGATTTTAAATGGAAGTTCTATAACGCCGATGGAAGCGAGGCTGAAATGTGCGGAAACGGTGGGCGGTGCGCCGCCCTTTTCGCGTGGCTTAACAAGATAACTGGCAGGGAGCTTGCCTTTGAGACCCTTGCCGGGGTCATACATGCTTCCATTACAGGTGAGAATCAGGTGAAACTGCAGCTCACACCGCCGACAGACCTTGCCACGGGACTCAAGGCTGAAATTGACGGCAGGGAGCTTGTCCTTGATTGCATTAACACAGGCGTTCCGCACGCATGTTGCCTTGTGGACGACATTGATGCTGTTGACGTGGAGCAGACCGGACGGGCCATACGGTTTCATAAGCTCTTTGCTCCCAATGGGACAAATGTGAATTTTGTTACAGTGCATGATTCACAAACCATATCAATCAGGACCTATGAACGGGGTGTGGAAGCGGAAACCATGGCCTGCGGCACCGGGGCCGTGGCTTCAGCGATAGTTTCAGCCATCTCGGGCCGTACCGAATCGCCTGTTGACGTAAGGGTGGCAGGTGGAGATGTGTTGAAAATCCATTTTTCCATAAAGGGCCAGGAGATAGTGGATGTCTTCATGGAAGGGCCGGCAGTGCCGGTGTGTATTGGAGAAACCTTGTAAAACATAATGTATTTACTGACCTCAGCGGAAATGCAGGCCCTGGACAGGGCTGCCATGACAGAGACAGGCATTCCCGGTCTGCTGTTAATGGAAAACGCGGGCAGGGGATGCGCTGAAAGGATTCTTAAGGAAGTCTCTTCTGAACTCCTTGACAGGGGTGTGACTGTGGTGGCTGGCCCTGGCAACAATGGAGGAGACGGCTTTGTAATCGCACGTCATCTGTTTACCAGGGGGGTCAGGTGCAGGATAATAACCCTTGCCCCTGATGAGAAGTTCAGCGGTGATGCCCTTGCGAACCTTGAAATAATCAGAAAATATCCTCTTGATTTTCACTCATGCGGTGATGAAGGCAGCACTGAAAAGGCCTGTGGCATGCTCGCCGGCAGCCAGGGTGGCGGCCTTATAGTTGACGCGATATTCGGAACCGGGCTTGCGCGGGATATAACCGGGCGTTTCGCATCCGTTATCATGGCGATAAACAGCTCCCAGGCACAGGTCATGGCAGTTGACATGCCTTCCGGCATCTCTGCTGATACCGGTCAGGTGCTTGGCGTTGCCGTCATGGCGGATTTCACCGTAACCATGGCAATGGCCAAGCGGGGCCATTTCCTGTTTCCAGGCAGGACCCATACAGGCAGGCTTCATGTTACGGATATAGGCATAATCAGTGAACTGGTTGACGCGGCGGGAATAAAGGCCAGGCTGTTTCAACAGGATGATTTCACTTCCCTTGTAAAAAAACGGCCCCTCAACGGGCACAAGGGCACCTTCGGGCATCTCCTTTCCATTGCCGGTTCAGCAGGCAAATCAGGGGCGGCTGGGCTTGTGTCAGCAGGCGCCCTGAGGTCAGGAGCAGGGCTTGTAACTGCCGCCACGCCGCTTTCCGCCAGGACTGAGCTGGCTGCATGTTTCATGGAACATATGACCGAGCCCCTTCCTGAAACCGCCTCTGGAACGCCTTCTCTGGCCGCCTGGGATATAATCATGGAACTGTCAGGGGGCAAAAGGGCGGCTGTAGCCGGTCCGGGCCTTGGCCTTGAACCGGAAACCATTGAGCTTGCAAGACGTATCGCCTCAGACCTGCCGCTTCCCCTTGTGGCAGACGCTGATCTGCTTACAGCAGTGGGCACGGATTCCCGTCTTTTCAGAAATGCCCCTGCCCCAAGGATTCTGACACCGCATCCAGGGGAGATGTCAAGACTCACAGGGCTTTCAGTGGCTGAAATAGAGGCTGACCGCGTGGAGGTGGCCAGGGAACTGGCTGCCAGAACAAATTCCTTTGTTGTCCTCAAGGGGGCCGGCACTGTCTGCGCCGCGCCTGACGGCAGAATTTCCCTGAACACCACAGGAAATCCCGGCATGGCGGCCGGAGGCATGGGAGATGTGCTTGCCGGAATCGCAGGAGGTCTTCTGGCCCAGGGATATGAGCCATGGGATGCCGCAAGGATGAGTGTCTTCGCACATGGCAGGGCTGGAGACATACTGTATAAAATCAGGGGTAACTCTCCGGGGTTTCTTGCCTCTGAGCTTGCTGAAAACCTGAGGTTCCAGACAGATTCGTTTCTGGCAGATATTTGAACCACCCTCCTGCGGCAGCACAGCCATGCTGCAAAGGGCAATCTCTCACTCCACCACCCTTACCCACACCTTCTTGCCGTCAGACACCACAACTATCTTGAGAACGTCTGTAAAACCCCGTGCCTCAAGCTCCTTTGCGTATGCACGCCTGCCTATCTGC
>CAYXYO010000201.1:0-5183 GCA_964469365.1 uncultured Desulfobacterales bacterium
TACGTAAACTTTTTTGCTGTTGTGGCCCTGATTGCTGTTGTCATTTTTTTGCCATGCAATGTAATGGCAGGGCGGCCAGGACAGAATCTGCCCGGTGACGGCTCCATCCCAGGCGACGGAAGCAACATCCCTGACAATGGACATGCAGGCGAGGTTGACGGCTCCATTGCCCTGTCAACTGACAAGGCGTCATACAAGACCGGCGAGATCATACAGATTGATGCATCAATTTCCGGCGAGGGAGTTGTTGATCTCTACATGCAGCTTGACATACCGGAAGGCTCTTCTTCATCTGCCTATGTTGATAAAATCAACCATAAGCCCGTGCCTGTAATGACAAACTGGGCCATTGAAGAGGGGTCCTATCAGTACAAGATGCCAGTACTGCCGCTTTTCCCTGAGGGTGATTACAGCATAAGCATGTTCATGGTACAGACCGGCAGGCCTCCTGTGGAGAAAAACAGGGTGGGAGACAGCGCCGAATTCCATATTGAGCAGATTATGGAACCCTTTATAAATGTGGGAACAGGCGAGATGACCATTCCCCTGGGTGAAAATGGCCAGATATATATCAGGTGCAAGGACGGCGAGGTGTATGGCGTCCTGACCATAGAGATGGAAAACGGCAACGTCTATGAAAAGACAATGACAGGCACATACGAGGTCGATGCCAAGAACAAGGAGATCAGGATCTATCTGGAAGGCGAGGATGGCCAGGGCGTGAGCATCGTTGTGAGCGCCGACAACATGATTCTGCGGGTAGAGGTTGAAGGAAACCGTGGAAACAGCGGCGAGGCCTCCTATAACCTGAAGACAAATGAATTTGCATACAGCCTGGATGTGCGCGATATTGAAGAGATAATGGATGCCATGGATGTACAGTGGGCATACGAGGGCGGCGCCATCTATATCACCTTCAGCTTTGAAAATCCTGACGGCACTTCAACCGAGGTCACCTATGTGGGGACATGGGAAGTCGAGGGTACAAGCCTTGTAATGCATGTTGAGAACCAGGACGATCCGGAGCAGTATTTTGAACTGGTCCTCACGGCCAACCTTGACGGAACAATGACATTGAGCTGGACTGACGCGGACGGAAACAGCGGCAGCAAGACCTTTGATTCACATATTGACCTTGAAAACTACGACCCGAGCACCATGACATGGTCAAAGGAGATAAAGGAGAGGGGCTCTTTCAGTGTGGAACTGAGCGGTGAAAACAGGGTTACGGTAACAGTTGCCATCTGTGACAAGAGCGGGAACATGTGCCTGGACAAGAGCGCCGTGGTTGAATACAGCAAGGAAGACAACCAGATATTCATCACGGCCACAACTGAAAACGGCAGGACCGCCGATGTTACCATTACCAATGAAGGCGACAGTACTGAAGTTGAATACAGCACCGGCGACGGCCGTACAGGCAAGGGGTCGTTTGACCATGATGAATTGTCAGGCAATATTAACGCTGACGGGATCATGGATGTGATAAACGGACTTGTTATGTGGCAGTAAATAATAGTAACGAATCAAGGGCGGCCCTTTGGCAGGCAGGGCCGCCCTTTTTATATTTCGGCCAGGGCGTAGCCCACGCCGTGAACGGTTTTTATCCGTGGCTGTCCGTCAGGTAGTTTGCCCAGCTTTCTTCTCAATCTGCTTATCACTGAATCCACAACCCTGTGCTGTATGTAATTTCCTTCCCATACCATGTCTATGAGCTGGTCCCTTGAAAAGACCATGCCAGGTCTTCTGAGCATTGTAATCACCAGTTGATATTCAGTCCTGGTAAGGGATACCGGTTTGCCGTCTATGCGGATCTCCCTTTTTACAGTATCGGCAAAAAGCCCCATGTATTCCAGGATATCCTTTGGGGCGTTCTCTTTTTTGCCGCCGTTGCTCCATTTCTGCCGCCGCAGCACCGCATTGACCCTTGCCACCACCTCCCTGGGGCTGAAGGGCTTTACAATGTAATCGTCAGCGCCGAACTCAAGTCCGAGTATCCTGTCAACCTCGTCCCTTTTGGCAGTGATAATCAGTATTGGTATTGTGCTGTCAGCCCTTACTTCCCTGCACAGATCAATGCCGTTGCCGTCAGGCAGATTAAGGTCAAGAAGTATCGCGTCAAAATCGGTCATGTTAAGAAGCGCCCTGGCATCTTTCAGTGTCCCGGCAGAGACAAGTTCGTGGCCGTCAGACCGGAAAGGAAGTTCCAGCATCTCCGCTATTTCAGGCGCGTCCTCAACGAGAAGTATCTGCCCCATCAGTTGTTTTCCTCCGCTATTCCGGTTTGTTGTATCTGCCCGTCATGGGCGTGCTCTCTAATGGTTCGCAATCTTGTGTCCCTGCTTTTCCTTTAATGATTTGTATTTGTATTAATGTTTGTTCCCGGTGATCTTCATATTGTGTTTTGGGAAACGCCATTGCAGGGGCGACCTGTGTGCTCGCCCTTTCATATTATTTTCGTTCAGGAAACCATACGGTAAACATGGCGCCCTGTCCCACCGGGTTGGGACCGTAACGGAACCAGCCGTCGTGCATCTCTGCCAGCATCTTTACAATGCTGATGCCAAGGCCCCACCTGGTGCCTGTCCTGTATTTTTTTTCTGTTGAATCTGATATTATATCGGTATCAGATCGTTTTTTCTCCAGAGCGTCCCTGTCCCGTGTCTGTTCCGGCGCTGCATGCGTACCCTGCAGACCGGCGCCATTGTCAGTTACAGTCAGCATTATTCCCTCTTCATGCCTTTCCGCGATGATTTCCATAAGGCTTGCTCCTGTGGCATGACGTATGACATTCATCACCAGGTTGTTGAGGATTTGTGAAAGGCGTACAGGATCGGCCTCAAGTTCCAGACCGTTGCCGTCTGCGAAAATTGTTATGCCTTCCTGGTCGGCAAGGGGCTGGAAGGTGTTGACAATGTTGTCAAGGATATCGTCCAGCACGATTGTTTCACGCAGAAGGGTCAGTTTTGAAACCTTGCTTTTTGCCATGGTCAGAAGATCATCCACCAGATTCTGTATGTAGATTGCCTGTGAGAGGATGGCGGCGGATATCCTGTCTGAATTTCTGCGGGAGAGTTCTCCCCCATGTTCCAGGAGGTTTTCGGCATGGCCCCGCAGTATGGTGACAGGTGTATTGATATCGTGCGCCAGGGTGGATAGAAGCTGCCTTTCTGATTTCAGCCTGAGGGTAAGTTCATGTTTGAGTTCCTCTATTGTGTCTGCCATGCGGTTGAATTCATCGCATACCAGGTCAAATTCATCGCGGTATTCCCTGCCTGTTTTCAGGCGCACGTTGCTGTCGCCTGCGCCGTACCGTCTCAGGGCCTCTTTTATATCCTCGAGCCTTGTCATCATCGGAGTGAAAATCATTTTTGAAAATATGGATGTTATGGCCATGGCGCTTGTAATTGCTATCAGCAGAATGAGTATTGCTGAAGTCACATAGGTGCCGGCTATAAACCTGGCGTCTTCACGCATGACAAGAATATGGTGTTTGTCAAGCCTGAGGGCAGCGGTAAGTTTTATAAACGGGCCGAACCCCCTCATTTCCACATGGAAATCCCTGAGCTTCAGCATGGCTTTCACTGTGTTCAGGAGGGAGGGCAGGTCTTTCACATCGCCTGAGATGGCAACCGGCTTTTCATCCTTGAGAAGTATGAATATGCGGTTGTGTTGAAGGCGTTGCCTGGCTGAAGTGAAACAGTTTTTAACCCTTTCCGGTTTCAGGCATGTCAGCTTCATCTCGCTTCCCAGGGTTTTCATTCCAAAGGTAACGCTTTCCCTGTATGCGTCAAATATCATCATCCTGGCCGCCCTTATAACGCTGAAGGCGATAAGAACGGCCATAAGAAATGTCAGGGTGATGATAAGGCGTTTTACCCTGATGTAGAGGCTTGAGAAGTGCCGTTTGTCAATATCCCTGTTCTTTTCCGGGCTCATTGGTGTGTCCGCAACATTTTTTCAATTATTTTATCATATTTCTGCCACAATGTATCAAACTCTCCGCAAACAATTGCGTCTATATTTACTGATAGAGGCATGACCCCTGACCGTATCGTTTTCTCAACAAAGGAGGATAAAATGACATCACGTTTTCCTGCATGCGAGGTTTTACTGTTTTTTTATTTTTTCACGGCATTTAACGGTGTTGCCGTCCCGGCGGAGAGTAACTGGTTCCCCTGTTGCAGGGGCAGCGTCTGGCAGCAGACCTCCGGGCAGATCTACAATGCCCTGGAGCTTGGTGAGAGCCGGAAATCGGACATGGCTCTGCTTGCCAGGGAATTTTCTCCCCTTGTTGAAGATGTTATACGTGAAAAGATCCGGCAACGGAAGGAGTTTCTTGAGGTTTTGGGAAAAAGTTTGTCAGATGGAGTTGTTACATCCATGGAGAGGGAAGCCGTAAGGGAACTGTACGGCAAGCTGCGCAATGGCAGACTGGAAATGGTAAGCATTGTCATACAGGGCAAGGTTGCCCTTGACACCCTGCTGGATTCAGGGCAAAGGAGGGTTTTTCATGAACTGGAGCCCCTGGTTACGCTGCCTTCACGCCTGAATGAGGCCCTGCGGGACCTGTCAGTTGTGTTGGGGCAGGCGTCGCATGAATATGCTTTGTCAGGAAGGGTGCCTGAAAGGCTGGCCGGGCAGCTTGGACATGCCCTGCTCCGGACCGCGGACGAGATATGTCTTCCCGCTGACGCCAGGGAGGTGCTGAATATGCAGGTGCGGCTTCTGGCGGAACATGCGGATTTTTTCATGAACAGGCAGGATGTTGAGGATATCGCCGGTATGGATATGAGCCTTGGGACCATGTTGTCCTCTGTTGAGGAAATTTTGAAGGCAGCGGAAAGCGGCCCAGTAAATCCTGTATATCTCCTTGGCATGAGCGGCAAGGCCCTTGGACTGCCCGCGGCAAACCTCCTTTCATCCTTTGGCGCTGTCACCGGCCCCATTGTGATGGAGACCTTCATGCTTTCTCCTGTAGCCCTTGGCTGTGTCTGGGATAAATAGAGATTAGTCATGGAGCCGGCATGTTGTTGATATGCGTTATTCTTTAACAGCCGCCACGGGAGTTGTCATGCCGGCGCTCTGGCGTATCGTTGCTGAAATGGACATGCATGTTCCTTAGTTCAGTCTTTCAATTTACTTTCTTGGTTTATCCAGGTTGGTTGCTGTAAAATCGCCAG
>CAYXYO010000202.1:0-4581 GCA_964469365.1 uncultured Desulfobacterales bacterium
TCAACTGTTGTACAAAAAATAGGTGCCGATTCAGTAGCAGAGTAGCTGAATCATCAACTTCATGGCAACGTGATTTTTCTTGGCGGCCATTGACAGCAGGATAAATAATACTTAATTTGTCTACATAACAAACACTGCCATAAAATATTATTGATAATAGTATATTATAAACAGGAGAAAAAAATGCCAATATATGAATTCAAATGTAATGACTGTTCAATTGTTTTTGAAAGTTTTGTAACATCCGCAAAATACAGCGACACCATCAAGTGTCCGAAATGCGGTTCAGGCAAGGTAAGCAAGCAGGTATCAAGCTTCTCCTTTGGAGGCAGGTCTTTTGGATATGGCGGCGCGGCCTCCAATCCTGGCCCTGTGCCTGCTCCTGGCGGATGCGGCACAGGCAGGTTCTCCTGAGGCTAATCCGGTGGCGTCAGGCTGACGCCGTCAAAACAGATCAAACTGCCCCGGACAACCCTGTTGGACGGGTGGTTTTTCACAAACCAGTCAACTTCAGAATATTCCAAGGAACTGAAAATGCTTCATATTGAAGACTTATGGGTTGATGTTCACGGCAAGGAAGTGCTCAAGGGCATCAACATGCACATTGGCAAAGGCGAGACCCACTGCCTGTTCGGACGAAACGGTTCAGGCAAAACGACCCTGCTTATGACCCTCATGGGTTTTGAAGGTTACAGGGTAAAACATGGAAAAATCACCTTCAAGGGAGAAGACATAACATACATGCCTGTAAACGAACGGGCAAGGCTTGGCATAGGTCTCTCATTCCAGCGCCCACCCACCCTGCGCGGCGTGCAGCTTCTCAACATGCTCAAGCTCTGCGGCAAGGAACATGACGACGCCATCAAACTTGCCATGGATTACGGTTTTGAGGACTTCCTTGAAAGGGAGGTCAATCTCGGTTTTTCAGGCGGTGAAATAAAAAAATCAGAGCTGCTCCAGCTCCTTGCCCAGTCACCTGATTTCACCCTTCTTGACGAGCCGGAATCAGGCGTTGACGTGGAAAATCTTAATGTCATCGGTGACATGATAAGAATCTTGCTTCAGAAGGATATACACCGCAACAGGAAAAAATCAGGACTTATCATTACCCATACAGGTTTCATACTCAACTATGTAACTGCTGACAGGGGACATGTAATGCTTGAAGGACAAATTTACTGCCAGGGCAATCCACTTGAAATATTTGAAGGGATACAGAAATACGGATATCAGGAGTGTTCAAAATGCCGTCTTTAAACAAACAGGAAAAAGTTGACAGGGAACTTCTTGAAAGGTTCACTCCTGCGGACAGGGCCGAGGCCGTTGACAAGATCGAGGACCTTGCGGAAGAAGACATCAAAAAGATGAAACAGACCGGCGTTGATGTAAACAGCACAAGCATCAGCGGCACCTTTCTTCAAACCAACTGCGGCGTAACGCACTGCGACTGCAACATGGAAGGCATTGAGATGCTTCCGGTTACAGAGGCGCTGAAAAAATATGACGGTCTGAAGGAGTACTGGTGGAAACTTGTTGACCCGGAAAAGGATGAGTTTACCAGGGAGGCTGACAGGTCCCTGGACAATGGCTATTTCATCAGGGCATTGCCAGGCGCAAAGGTCGTATATCCCCTCCAGGCCTGTCTTTACATCAAAAACGACAATGTGGCCCAGCGGGTGCACAACATAGTAGTTGCCGAGGAAGGCTCTGAACTGCACATAATAACCGGCTGCGCCACGCATCCTGACCTTACATCCGGCCTTCACATAGGCGTATCGGAATTTTTCATAAAAAAAGGCGCGAAACTGACCTTCACCATGGTGCATAACTGGGGTGAAGATGTATATGTAAGGCCGAGAACAGGCATTGTAATAGAAGAAGACGGGGTATTCCTCTCAAACTACATCTCCCTCAAAGGGGTTAAATCAGTTCAGACATTTCCCACAGCCACCCTCAGGGGTGAAAACGCCATCGCCAGGTTCAACTCTGTCATTGTGGCCCCGGAGGGCTCTGACATAGACACAGGCGCAAGGGTGATACTGGAGGCCCCCGGAGCCAGGTCCGAGATAGTATCCAGGACCATCTCATACGGAGGCAGGGTAATGGCGCGGGGACATCTGGTGGGCAAGGCAAAGGATATCAAGGCCCATCTTGAATGCCAGGGGCTCATGCTTACTGAACACGGCATAATCCACGCCATACCTGAGCTTGAGGCACATGTGGCGGATGTTGACATGTCCCATGAGGCGGCAGTGGGCCGCATCGCCAGGGAGGAGATTGAATACCTCATGGCCCGTGGCCTTGACGAGGAAGAGGCGACTTCAACCATCGTAAGGGGATTCCTTGATGTAAAAATAGACGGCCTGCCGCCTGAGCTTGAGGCGGAGCTACAGGCTGCCGTGGAAGATTGCCAGCATGGTATGTAACATTGAAGGTAGCCCTTGCCCAGATCAACCCCTGCATCGGCGCGTTTGAACGAAACACCGCAAAGATAAAAGAGTACGCCGTAAAGGCCGCGGACAGGGGATGTGACCTTGTCATATTCCCTGAGCTTGCGGTCTGCGGCTATCCGCCTGGCGACCTGCTTGAACGGCGGGAGTTTACCAGCCAGGCACTGAACGCCATAAATGAACTGGTTGAAGAAATAGACAGCATTGCCGTTCTCTGTGGAAACATAACCCGGAACAACGGCCCAACCGGCTATCCCCTGCGCAACAGCGCCATACTCTTTGAGAACGGCAGCATCATAAACACCGTACACAAACGTCTTCTGCCCACCTATGATGTCTTTGACGAAACCCGCTATTTTGAGCCTGGACAAAAATCATTGCCCTTTGCCTTCCGCGATCTGAATATCGGCGTCACAGTGTGCGAGGATATATGGAATGACCCTGAGATATCATCGGAAGACAGATACGGCGTCAACCCCGTAAAGGAGATATGTTCCAGGCAGTGTGACCTTATGCTTACCATATCCGCCTCCCCCTACAGGAAGGGCAGGCTTGCCGAACGGATATCCATTCTTTCAACACTTGCCCAAAAATACAACATTCCATTTGTTTACAGCAACATAACAGGCGGACAGGACTCCCTTGTCTTTGATGGCGGAAGCATGGCTGTTACACCTGACGGAAAGGTGGCGGCCCTTGCGTCTGACTTCATGGAAGACATGGTGATCTTTGACACCAAAAACCTTAAAGGAGAGAGACACTCCGTGTCAGACTGCGTGGAGGAAGAGGTGTTAAAGGCCCTTTCCCTTGCCCTGACAGACTACCTGAAGAGATGCGGTGTATCCAGGGTAACCCTTGGACTAAGCGGAGGAATTGATTCCGCCCTTACAGCGGCCATAGCCGCAGATGCCCTTGGACCGGAAAATGTGCTCGGCGTACTCATGCCGTCAGAATACACATCTGCAGAAAGCATACTCGACGCTGAAGAGCTTGCAGCGAATCTCGGCATCAAAACCCTTTCCATACCGGTCACGCCTCTTTTCAACAGATACAGGGAGACCATGTCGCCTCTATTTGCCGACATGCCTGAAGATGTTACAGAAGAGAACATGCAGGCGCGCATCAGGGGGAACATTCTCATGGCCATATCCAACAAGTTCGGACATATGGTGCTTTCAACAGGCAACAAGAGCGAGGCGGCCACAGGATACTGCACCCTCTACGGAGACATGAGCGGGGGATACGCCCTTATCTCAGACGTACCCAAGACCATGGTTTACGCGCTTTCCGAATATCTGAACCGGAAGCAGGAGGTCATACCGGAACGCATCATAAGGAGACCGCCATCTGCGGAACTGCGCCCTGACCAGAAAGATCAGGATGAACTTCCGGAGTATGATATTGTTGACGCCGTAATAGAGATGTTCATGGAACGCGGCATGACACCGGAAGAGATTGCCGGTTCCGGGATAGAGATAAACGATGCCAGATTCATTATAAAAAAGATACAGATGAACGAATACAAGAGAAGGCAGGCAGCCATCGGCCCGAGAGTAACATCCAGGGCCTTTGTGAGGGGATGGAGATACCCTGTTGCCCACTGTTTTGACATGACAGGAGGCAACAGGTAAAAAGGCAGGCTCAGTTATCCCTTCTGCCTGCTATAAAGTCCTCTGTATACTGCCACGCCTCGGCATCGGTAACCTGAACCGGAGGATGTTTCATAAAATATGAAGAGGGCGAGATAAGCACTCCGCCGATTCCACGGTCAAGGGCCACCTTGCAGCACCGTATCGAATCTATCGCAACTCCAGCGGAATTGGGCGAATCTTCCACAGACAGGCGAAGCTCCAGATTCATTGGCACATCGCCAAAGAGCCTTCCTTCCATGCGGATAAAGGCTATCTTGTTGTCATTTTGCCACGGCACATAATCACTTGGCCCTATATGGATCTTTTCAGGCGGCAGGGGTTCGTCAAGCATGACCTGCACTGCCTGCGTCTTTGAAAGTTTTTTGGACTGCAGCCTGTGTCTGTTGAGCATGTTAAGAAAATCAGTGTTGCCCCCGGTGTTGAGCTGATATGTCTGCTCAAGCTTTACTCCCCTGTTTCTGAAAAGGTTGGCAAGCACG
>CAYXYO010000203.1:0-7647 GCA_964469365.1 uncultured Desulfobacterales bacterium
CAGGGGGGTGCCTGCATGGACGCCGACGGATAAAGTGTCGCCAGGCACTATGGAGTGATATGGACAGACCTCTACGCATCGACCGCATCTTATACATTTTGAGGCGAATATGTCTTCCGGAACTGCTCCCGGGGGCCTTAGCAGATTGGTTTTTACAGGAGAAGAAAACAGTATGGAGGCTGCCTCCGTTTTTCCTGTTGCCGCGGCTGGGAGCAGTAGGGGAGAGACGAGCTTGAGAAAATTTCGTCTGCTTATTTTCATCTTGAATGTTTATCGTGGTTGTTTATGAGTTGTTTTCACATGTCCTGAGTTTTTCAGCCCTGTTCTGTTTCGTCTTCGGCATTCAGATATGTCAAGCCAACGGAAAGTACACCGTCAATGTTGTTTATGTGAGTGACAAGCCTTTTCATATCCTCAGATGTCGTGCAGTCCAGCACGGCTACCACATTGCCTTTTTTGTCAACGCCATGTATTTCCACTCCATCCAGGTCTTCAAGCCGCCTTGTGATTAATGAGGCTTCTTCGGGTATTACATTTATTACAAATCCTCCTATGGGCATCTAATGCGCCTCCCTGGTATTAAAATTAAATTTGATTCTGCTTGTGCCAGGTGATGCGGCTGTTGCCTTTTTTACCCTGTCAACCCTCTGTTGCAGGGTTGCGCCTCCCCTGTAGGATGTGTGGGATTCGGTTAATGCCTTTAAAAGGTTGTCAGGAATCAGGCCGTCCAGGGAGAGTTCATCCTGAAAACATCTGCGTCCCTGGCTTCTCTCTCTCTTCAGGGCATTTTCAGCAGCTTGTCTGAATGTTGTCCTGAATTCAGGATTCAACCTCTCATCTCCAAGGAGCAGGGCAGAGCACCTCGCTGTGTATGCCCTTAACCTTCCTCCCTCACAGTTGACAATGCCCGCTGCGCTGCAAAGGAGTCCCCATGAGTCATCCGAGAGCGTGTCGAGTTCTTTATAACGGGCCTGCATATCCACTGTTCTCATTAATTCAAGCCACCTTGCCCATGCTTTTTTATCATTTAATGACAGGCCTGTCTGTATGACTCCTTCAGTGCCACGCAAGTATGGGAAATGGTCTATTGATATCAATTCACTGCATCTTGTCCCTTCATTTTTGACAAGCCGTTCAAAGGTGAGCCAGAAGGCGTCGCAGCTTTTGGCCTTGGAGTGTCTGAAAGTGAAATCAGGCGTATATGGCTTTTCAAAGGCAGCGCAACCCTGTAGACAAGATATGATAGTGACAAGTATAAAAAAATACCGCAGACAATTTCCCATGAAAAATCCTGTAGTTCCCTTGCCTGTGGGGTTTGTTCCAAACACAGGCGAAACTTTGTGTGATAAAGCAATGGAGGCGTTTCCAGCCTCCATTGCCGTTCTGTTTAGGTTCAGTGTTTTGCTGTTATCGTTTTACCCATGGTTCATTAAAGGCGACCTATAGCTGTACAAGAAAAGGTTTGAGAGGCTTGGGGCCTGACACCTTCTTTATCCTGCAGGCGCATATTTTGAATTCAGGTTCCTTGGAACCCGGGTCATAGGCGTCCTTGGTCACCTTGTTAATCATTCGGCTTTCGGCCTGGTCATGCCAGTATACGAACACCATTCCCTTGACAGGGCCGTCGTATATTTTGGCAGGCAGTATGTTCTTGCCGCGCCGTGATTCAACTTCCACCATGTCTCCCGGTTTTATACCCAGTTTTTCCGCATCAGACGGATTGATCTCCACATAGGCATAGGGATTTGCGCGCATGAGTTCGGTAATGCGTCCTGTCATGGAGCTTGTGTGCCAGTGGTCAATTACACGGCCAGTGGAGAGGTAGAAGGGGTAATCGCTGTCAGGCATCTCTTCCGGTCCCTTGTGGGGACGCAACCATACCCACAATTTTTTGTCAGGATGGGCAGGTCCGTAGAACTGGTACGGTTTGTCATCCCTGGAATGTTCTGTTGCCATTGGGTCATAGCCCTTGACAAATTTGATGACAGTGCCGCCTGTCATGGCAAACTCCTTTGTCGGGGCAGGCCACTGGACGCCGTCAGCCATCTTTGCCAGTACATCATAGGTCGCTCCCCTGAGATCATTATCCCTGCCCTTGGTGAGTTTCTGGGTATATTCGTTCCAGATTGCTTCAGGCAGTGCGTAATCAGGTTCAAGGCCAACAAAGGGCTTGACGCATTTTGCGATGACAGGATCGTTCAGGTCACGCGCAAGCCTCATGGCCCACTCCCTTACGATCCAGACCTCAGGCATAGCCTCTCCAGGGGCGTTGACAGCCTTTCTTGTAAGCTGGGAACGCCGTTCAGTACAGCCATATACCCCTGTCTTCTCAAAATGAAAGGCAGTAGGAAGTATGAGGTTGGCATACTCTGTTGTCCTGGTTGGGAATATGTCTGTTACGACTATAAAGCAGTCTTCCCGCGCCAGTCCCTTATTGTACAGGTTGCAGTTTGGAAGACTCTGGGCCGGAGATGTGCAGTTTATCCATATTGCCTTTATCTTGCCCTGGTTGACGGCTGTAAACATGGCCATGGTATGATAACCGGGTTTTGCCGGTATGCGTCCCCTGGGAACGCCCCACAGATCTTCGACCTGATGTCTGAGCTTGTCCTTTTTGACCAGCCTGTGGGCCGGAAGGATGTGGCAAAGGCCGCCCCCTTCACGTACGCCGCCGCACGCGTTTGGCTGGCCTGTAAGGGAGAGGCTGTCTGCCCCGGGTTTGCAGAGCTGGCCTGTAATGATATGAAGGTTGTGTATGAGATTGTTGGCCCAGACCCCGCGTTTTCTCTGGTTGATTCCCATGGTCCACATGCTGACAGTGCCGCCAGATGTGGCGAACCAGCGGGCAACGGTGCGTATTTTGTCAGGGGTTATGTTGCCCCCGCATATGCGGGCCGCCTTTTCAGGGGTATAGGCTTCAAGAAATTTTTTGTACTCTTTAAGGTCAACCTGCTTCTTGTCCTTGCCAATACGGAATACCGCGTAATTTTTGATGAAGTTGTTGTCAGTCAACCCTTCCTCAATAATTACGTATGCCATGGCGTGCAGCAGGGCAAGGTCGGTTCCAGGGGTGAACTGAAGATGCATGTCAGCGATTCTTGATGTTGGAGAGACGCGAGGGTCGGCGTTTATCACCTTGACATCCTTCCTGTGATCCAGTTTTCTTCGCATGATTCTTCTGAAAAGAACCGGATGTGCCTCTGCTGTGTTGCTGCCTATGATAAAGAAGCAGTTCGCCTTTTCTATGTTTTCATATGAACCGATGGGCTCATCAGCGCCAAAGGATGTGAGATATCCGCCTACCGCGCTTGCCATGCAGAGCCTCGGATTGCCCTCTACGTTGTTGGTCTGGAGCCCTGCCCGCATGACCTTCTGGAACAGGTATGTCTCCTCGGTAAGGGCCTGCCCCGAACCGTAATATGCCACGGAGTTGTTGCCATGTTTTTTCACAGCCTCTGCAAACTTGCCGCTGGCAATATCCAGCGCCTTCTCCCAGGATATTTCCCTGAAAGGCTCTTTTTTGCTCGCCCTGTACAGTGGTTTGGTAAGCCTGTCAGGATGGTTCCCCATGAGTTTGTAAAATAGCATGCCCTTCATGCAGAGATAACCCATGTTGGTTCTGGAGTCGGCAACGCCGCGCAACGCCACTGCCTTGCCGTTTTTGACGCCAAGATCAACCCTGCATCCAGTGCCGCAGAGTCTGCATGTTCCCCTGTGCCAGCCGTCCACATCAGATGTTGCACGGGCGTTGTTTTTTTCCTTGAATGGCAGGTTCATCCCCACATAGGAAGCTGCTGTGAGGGCAGCGGTTTTCTTGATAAATTCTCTTCTGGAAAGTTTCATTTTCAACCTCCTACATTACTTGTGGACCCTGAATCCGTGTTCAGGATGACAGGTCCAGCATGTCCTGCCCTTTACCGTGGTGTGAAACTGGGCGTTATGGCATGCGGCGCAGCTTGTCTCGTCAGGAGATACCTTCATGTCTTCAAAGGTGCCGTGACACTGGAAACATTTAACCTTGTCAAGGCCGTGACGGGAGTTGAACCATTGTTTGTATATGTCCGGGGTAACATCCATATGACAGTCAGAGCAGGCGACAAGTTTTTCCTGCTCGGAGAGGGCCGGGTGCCCTGTTGCCCCGGATGTGGACGCCTGATTATGGCCGGCGCCTGCGCACCCTGCCATGAATGTAAAAACCAGGCAGGCAAAAAAAAGATGATATATTTCTTTCTTCACGACTTTACCTCCATTTTAACCGGTCTGTATTCAGAAGGTGACACGTTTTATACAGAACCACAAAAAAGACCGGCATAACAGCCGGTCTTTAAATTGTACCAGTTTTAGAATTTTATGATTGCTTCCACATAGAAGAAGTCCATGTCTTCATCGTCCTTGAAGTTGTCCTCTATGACGTCGCCGCCAAAGACGTGACTGTAATAGAGATTCAGCCCAAGGGAAGCACCTTGGTAGTTGTAAAGATTGTTAAAGAAAAAGGAAAGATCCCACATGGTTCCAAGATCGTCATGACCCTTTCCTATATGGGCTGTTTTTGCGCCATAGCCAAATGAATCGGCTGTGGTCATACCTGAACCCTGATACCAGGCGTCCCTGGAGTTGGTCAGGTTGAGCTTTGTTACGTCTGTACGCACAAGGAGTTTTTTCCATGGCTTGAACATGATTTCGCCAAAGAAATACTTGGTGTTCATCAGGTTGTAAAAAGGGGTCATGGCGTAGATACGCAGGGTTGGAATCATCTGGAAAAAGGTGTCATGGTCGTCGTCAGTGGGGTCACTGTCTCCTGAACCATAGAAATAACCGCCCCTTATCCATGGCTGCCACATGATATCATGGAATTTGTAACCTGCTTCAAAATCCAGCGCATAACCGCCCTGGTCTTCCCTGTTTCCTTTTTGTGGGGTCCATGTACCGAACTGGGTCACACCCCAAAAGAGCAGGTCAAACGCGCCTGGTCCGATTTTGGGAGTGTTGTAGATTATATTGGTGCCGAGAGAACTTACCTCCGCCTCCCTTGCGATCCCCTTTCTTACGTCACGGTGGTCATTGTAATAGTAATAGAATGCCTGGGCATCCACTCCCTGGTACAGTTTGTCCTTCATTGTAAGGGTTACTGTCACAATGTCTATGTCGTCAGTGGAGTAGCCGTTATCTTCGGTATCCATGATGTTAAGATGAAATCCGCCTGGTCTTGGATGTGAATATGTGGTTGTGATATTCCAGAACTCTGCATCATAAGCGGCATCAAATCCGTCATAGGAACGGCCTACTCTGGACCACTCAAAGGCACCGAGCATTCTTTGGGAAACACGTTTTTTCCTGAGCCATTTCAGTGTCTTGTTGGTGGGCAGGGTGTTTGCTTCAAGTCCGCCGTTTATCTTCATGCGGCCAACCCGCGCGCTAAGGCCTTCCACCCAGGGCAGGCGTCCCCTGATCCATGCCTGGCTTACGCCTGCGTAACCCACATTTTCACTGCCGTTGTTCTGGCCGTAATAGAGCGCGCCTGTACCGTACATGGCGTCATCCGGCAGACCGAAAAACTGGGTCCAGTGGAGTTGCGCATAGGTGTCTATCCATTTTGTGAAGAATCCCGCGCCAAGACGCATTTTGCTGGACGCAAATGTGTAGGAGTTGTCCCTGTCAGGCGCTCCCGTATCAAAGGTTGACCACGATTCAACCCTGAACTGCTCAAGAAAATCCACCTTTATCTTGCCATCAAGGGATTTTACGTCATAGGAAGCAGCAAAAACGGACGGGAAAAATGCCAATATGGCAATAAATATAAAGAGTAATGAAAATTTTATTTTCACGATCAGACCCTCCTGTTTTTTTGAAACATATTTTTTTGATAAACAACAAATATTCTGGTCTGTTATTAAACAGTCAGGTCTGCCGATATGGATCGGCAGACCTTTGTGTTGTTCATAATGGTTGACTGCAATGCCGCCTCTGCCTGTCCTTAATGTTGGAGTGGGCCATGTGTCAGGACGGGAGAGACATGAACAGCCTGTATGCAATCCGGATGTTATACCGGACCTGTGCTCATAACGTGACTCATCTCTTCAATCTTGTTGTTTTTGATGCGCCATTCGTAGATAGCCTGCAGATCCTTGTACATCTGGAACAACTGGAAGAAACCGTGCCAGTGGGCATAATCAGGACCGTTCATGGCAGCGCCCTGGCGGGCCCGCCTGCCTGCATGGTGCCACAGGAAGTACATTATTTCCTGGAAACCGTCGTTCCATGCGTCTTTTTTGAGAAGACCCTTTGCGGCAAGTTCCTTTTTCATTTTTACCGCTCCATCCCAGTATGCGTTATAGAGGGCAACGGCATTGTCAAGTGTAGCAACTTCCTTGGCAATCTGGGTTGGGCCATGACAGTTGGCGCATACTTTTCTCATGAGAGGCGCGCCTGCATTACCGTCTCCGCGTTCTCCTGATCTGATAACGCTCTTTTTGTGGACAAGATCCCACTTGAGGCGTTTGTTGATGTTGTGTGTAGTGGAGAGTTCTCCAATACCGCTCATATGACAGGTGGCGCAGGTGGGTGCCGTATAGTCGCCTGGCTGCCATGCGTCAGGCGCGCTGTCCCATTCCCAGTCTTCGCCCTGGGTCAGAAAAACCTGTCCATGCTTGCTTTCCATGTATATTTCGATATCCGGATGGTCAGGTCCCAGGTGACAGCTTGCGCACGCTTCGGGTTTTCTGGCCTCTGCGACAGAAAAGCGGTGTCTTGTATGACATACTGTACAGTTGCCGATGCTTCCGTCAGGATATCTGTGTCCTACGCCGCCGGGCCAGGAGTTGTTTATGGGTTTGTGGTCAGGGCCAAGCTCAACCTGTCCGCCATGGCACATCTGGCATCCTGCTTCCCGTGAGGCATTGGTGCTCGGGCCGCTGTTGCCAAAGAATTTTCCGCCTTCAAGGTTGTGCTGAAGCCTTATGAGCTTGCCATTGAGCTTGTTGGCATCGACTACCGCCGCGCTTGAGAGTTTGGCATGGCCGCTCTGCAGGAATTCCTTTACCTCCTGCGGATGACATCTTTCACATGTCTTGGATGATACCATCGGGGAGATGTAGGTGGCAGTCCCCTTGATGCCTGAACACTGGGTTGCCATGGGCGAACTTTTGTCAACAACGTGGCAGTCATAACAAGTTACCGACGCGTGGGCCATCTTGCCAAGCTTCCAGGAGTCAACGATGCCCGGGGTATGTTTTGAGTGACAGGCTATGCACTTTGACGCATCCTCACTCATGGCCCGCTTGATAACCAGCTCCTTTGGATGGAAATCAGGCGCTGCCCAGGCCGTGGCTGCAAACATCAGGGCAATCAGTGTGGCAAAAGCGGTTTTGCCTGTTGGTGAATGATTTTTTTTCATGTTTTACCCTCCTTGAAAAGTAAAATTTAATGGTTTCCTTAACTGTGTGTTTATGAAATATATTTAAAACAGCATGGCGCGGAGACAGGTTTGCCCACACTGTCTTTTGCTACAGAGACGCTTGCTTCTATTGTTTCTGCTGCTCGTCCCGGAATATCTGGACCAGGTCGCCATGGCCCACCTTGTAATGACAGTCCAGGCAATCTCTGTCAGACTGTCCAGCCAGATATGTCTTGTGGGCTGTGATGGCCTTT
>CAYXYO010000204.1:0-6307 GCA_964469365.1 uncultured Desulfobacterales bacterium
ACAGGCATCAGGCCGTGGGCCGGAGATGTGACCGGGGATTTTACAACTGTCTGCCTGTGTCCGGCCATGCAGCCGCCAAGCATCATCAAAATGACTGAACTGATTAGAGGATAGATGTATTTTTTCATAAGTTCGCTCCGAAAGGGCATGTCAAAAAAGCACCTGGACTGTTTTTCCATCAACAACCATGGCGGTAATGTCGCGTTTGCTCATCACGTTCCTTACCTTCACAAGGTCGCCTGCCGAGCCGTTCTGCATAACAACGCCAGGGGTCCTTATGTTTATAAAGGGTGAACGGGCCACTATCATCACCCGTTTTCCGCGCTTTACAATCACAGGGGCCTCCAGCATGTTTTCAGTAATTACCTGCCCCGGCCTTATTGACCTTGACGCGGCATAACCCGCAAGCATATCAGGTTCCTGGACAACCGCTCCACGCAGTCTGGAAAGGGGCCGCCTTACAATCTCGATGCCGGTTCCCAGGTCAAACCTGTCTCCCCGTTTCATGGCATGTCTGGCGCAGGCCACGTTTCTGTAAACCTCAACATGTCCGGTCACGCGCACCCTCCTTGTGGGGACGCCATCCACGTTTACAGTAACAAGGGCGGAAACCTTGCCGAGATACCTGCCGTTTGAAGGCAGGTCAACATCATACTCTATCTCTCCTGCCGGGACCTTAAGTCTTGAAGGATAGGCCCTGATGTCTGTTATCTCCATTTCGTCCATTTCCCACGGGGCGTTTTCCTCAATCACCTGCGTAAAAAGCGGTTTCAGATCATTTTCCGTAATCTCCCTTGTAACCGACGGAACAAACTGCGCCATGGCCATGGAAGAACCGGCACAGAAAAAGAAGAAACAATGGAGCAACACGAAAAAAAAACGTATGCCTGCAAACATGACACCTCCTGAACAATCAGCTCTCTTCAAGACCGTATTCATAACCTGCCAGTACTATCGCTTGAGATTTACGGCTGTTCCAAGCATGTCATCGGCAGTCTGAACCGCCTTGGAATTAAGCTCGTATGAACGCTGGGTTACAATCATGTCAACCATCTCTTCCACGGCCTGCACGTTGGATGACTCAAGAAACCCCTGGGCGATGGTGCCGAAACTGTCAGTTCCGGGGTTGCCTTCAATGGGGTCTCCTGACGCCGCTGTCTGGGTAAAGAGGTTCCTGCCTATGCTCTGGAGTCCGGCAGGATTGGAAAAGTCATAAGTGGTCACCTGTACCGAGGCAAGGACATTTCCTCCGCTGTCCATGGCGCTCAAAAGGCCGTAACGGTCAATATTGATGTTTACAGTATTTGTGGGGACAGAAAACTCAGGCTGAAGCCTGTCTCCGTTTGACGTGACTATAAAACCGTCCTGATCCAGCTTGAATGTGCCGTCCCTGGTGTAATATTCCTGGCCGTTGCTCAGAATTTTGAAAAACCCCCTGCCCTCAATGGCCCAGTCCAGTTCATTTCCGGTGGTTTCATAATCTCCCTGGGTGAATATTTTCTGTGTGGCAACCGGCCTTGAGCCCATGCCTACCTGGAGCCCTGTCGGGACCTTGTTGCCGTCTCCGTTTTCAGCCCCTGCAAGGCGCAGCGTCTGGTAAAGCAGGTCTTCAAAATCGGCCCGGGTCTTCTTGTAGCCCGTGGTGTTAAGGTTTGCCAGGTTGTTGGATATTGTGTCAAGGTTGAACTGCATGCTGTTCATGCCTGCCGCAGCCGAGTACATTGCCCGTATCATAACTCTTCACTCCTAATCTTGCATAATCTCTTTAGGCAACCCGTCCCGTCTGGTTGATCGCCTTGTCATTTATCTGGTCAACTGCCTGAAGCGTCTTCTGCTGCGCCTCATATCCCCTGTACAGGTCAATAAGATTAATCATGGATTTCACAGGGTTGACATTGGATTCCTCAATATACCCCTGGGCGACGCGCCTCTGGTCAGCAGGTTGGGCGGGCCCTGAATCCCCGGTCTGCTCAAACAGGTTCTCTCCAAGTCTTTTCAGGCCCTGCTGGTTTTGAAAGGTGACTATGTCCAACCTCGCCCCCTGGCGTTCATCAACAAAGAAGTAACCGTCTTGTGTAAGCCAGATATCCTTGCCGGTGGTATCCTGAAGTTCAACCGGAGCGCCATCGGCAAGGACAGGATAACCTTGCTGCGTCACAAGCTGATAGTTTTCATTAAGGCTGAAATTGCCTGCCCTTGTGTAGAGATTTCCCCTGGGAGTCTGAACCACGAAATATCCCTCGCCCTCAATGGCAAAGTCCAGGGGGTTGTCACTTTTATGTATGGTTCCCTGGGAAAAATCACCCCACACCTTCTCCCCCTTGGCTGTGCGCATGGTATCATCAGCCTGTTTCAGCAGATACTCCTCAAAGGTTATCTCCTGTTTCTTGTAGCCTGCCGTCTTCATGTTGGCCATGTTATGGGACGCCACATCGAGCTTGCGCTCAAGTATTATAGCCCCTTCAAGGGCCTCCATGCTGCCAAGACGGCTGTATGGATGTATGCCTGGTGTAATGTTCATTTTTCCGGTTTCCTCCTGTCCCCCCTGTAAAGCAAGCATTATGCCCCCAATGAAAAAAACAGATTCAGACTGTGATAACTTATGGAAATAAAATGCAAATAACCTCAACTACCCATGCGTGAAAACAGTTCTTCATCCCTGTGAAAACAGTCAGGAACAGGCAGTTTTTTCCCGCCCGACAAAAAAAGAGGACAAAATCTATCTTTTTAGATGTAAAATTAATATAGGTCAAGGAAACATTTGATATGGCCGGTATGATGACATACAATCAATTTTTGAAAATGGAAAATCACATTCACCAACAGACAAGATAAAGGAGATGTTTTTGTGTTTTGCAATCAATGTGAACAGACAGCCAAGGGAAGCGGATGCACCAAGATCGGAGTATGCGGAAAGAACGAGACGGTTTCCGACATTGAGGACGTGCTTGTTTACGCCCTGACCGGACTTGCCCTCTTTGCAAATGAAGGACGCAACAAGGGCATTGTTGATGAAGATATGGACCGCTTTACCATGGAAGCCATATTTTCCACCCTTACAAATGTAAACTTTGACCCTGAAAGATTTGTTCTTCTGGTTGCAAAGACGGTTGAACTCAGGGAAGCCATAAAGGAAAAGGTTGCCGCGGCCGGCGGAAAGACTGATTTTTCCCATCCGGCAGCCACATTCAGCCCTGCCGACACCATAGAAGGGCTTGAGGCGCAGGGAAAGGAACTGGATTTCATCCGGTCACTGGACAGCGATGAAAATGTGCGTTCCCTGAAGCAGACCCTGCTTTACGGGCTGAAGGGTATTGCCGCATACGCAGACCATGCCGCCATACTTGGCCAGAAAGACCCTGCCATTGCCGGTTTTGTCTATGAGGCCCTGGCCGCTCTCCTGGCAGAAGGTCTTACCATTGATGACTGCGTTCCCGTTGCCATGAAGGCGGGTGAAATCAACCTGCGCGCCATGGAAATCCTGGATGCTGCCAATACAGGCACATACGGCCACCCACAGCCCACTTCTGTGCCGCTCGGACATCGCAAGGGCAAATGCATTCTTATTACAGGCCATGACCTCCGTGACCTTGAGCTTCTTCTCAAGCAGACCGAGGGCAAGGGCATTGACATATACACCCATGGCGAAATGCTGCCATGTCACGGCTATCCTGAGCTGAAAAAATATCCCCATTTTTATGGACACTACGGCACCGCGTGGCAAAACCAGCAGAAGGAGATGCCAAAGTTCCCCGGCCCGGTTCTCTTTACCACAAACTGCATACAGAAGCCTTCTGACGACTACAAGGACAGGGTTTTCACAACAGGTCTTGTGGGATGGCCGGGATGCACCCATATCCAGGACAAGGACTTTACCCCTGTAATTGACAAAGCCCTCGCCATGGATGGATGGCAGGATGACGTTGACAACGGTTCCGTAATGGTGGGTTTTGCCCGCAACGCAGTGCTTGGCGTTGCCGACAAGGTGATAGAAGCGGTGAAGAACAAGCAGATCAGACACTTCTTCCTGGTTGGCGGCTGTGACGGCGCAAAGCCCGGTCGTGACTATTTCACAAAATTTGTGGAGCAGGTGCCGAATGACTGCGTTATTCTCACGCTGGCATGTGGAAAATTCCGTTTCTTTGACAAGGATCTCGGAGACATTGGCGGCATACCGCGCCTTCTTGATGTTGGACAGTGCAACGACGCATATTCAGCGGTCAAGATAGCACTCGCCCTGGCCGACGCCTTTGAGTGCGATGTGAACGAACTGCCCCTCTCCCTGATTATCTCATGGTATGAGCAGAAGGCTGTTGCAATCCTCCTCACCCTGCTCTACCTTGGCATCAAGGACATACGCCTTGGACCTTCGCTGCCTGCCTTCATATCTCCGGCAGTGTTGCAGTTCCTTGTTGACACATTTGACATAAAACCCATTGCCTCAACCCCGGAAGAAGACCTGAAAGCCATTCTGGGCTGATACGCTTCCTTCATGGATGTCCCGCCTCCCTCCGCGGGACATCCATTCCGGTTTTGTTCCCAGGGGCTGATGAAAAGAGGAAAGAGACCATGAAGTGCCCTGGACAGGATACAAGATACTGGTCGGCAACCGATGTTTTTGACATAAAATGTCCTGAATGCGGCCATGACATTGAATTTTTCAAGGATGACAGCCAGCAGAGATGCGGAAAATGCGGTCATCTCATGCTCAACCCCAGAATAGATTTCGGCTGCGCATCGTACTGTCCCCACGCGGAACAGTGCCTTGGCGCCATGCCTCCTGAACTTGCCATGAAACAGAAGGAACTTTTCAAGGACAGAATCGCCATCTCCATGCGCAGATATTTCGGTAATGACAGCAGGAGAATAAAACATGCCGAGGATGTGGCAAAACATGCGGAAGTCATCGGACTGGCGCAGGATGACGCTGACATGATGGTGGTCATGGCCTCTGCATACCTCCATGACATAGGTATTAAAAACGCGGAAATGAAATACAACTCATCCTCTGCCAAATATCAGCACAGGGAAGGACCGCCTGTGGCAAGACAGATACTGGAGGAGCTGAAGGCCCCGGAAGAGCTTATTGAAGAGGTGACTGACATAATAGGGCATCATCACTGGCCAAGAGAAGAAGAAACAATCAACTTCAAGGTACTTTATGACGCAGACCTCATAGTAAACATGGAAGAGCTCTACCTTGAAAAACCGCACTCAAGGCAGCAGCTTGACAGGCTGCTTAAATCATCCTTCATGACAGAGGCAGGCCGTATTGAGGCTGAAAAAACCCTTGGAAAACTTGTGGAGCAGTAAAAATGAAGATAATACGAAAAATCATAGAAATAGATGAAGAACTTTGTGACGGCTGCGGGCAGTGCGTGCCTGACTGTGCTGAAGGCAGTCTTCAGATAATTGACGGCAAGGCCAGGCTTGTTTCAGACAACCTCTGCGACGGTCTTGGCGCATGCCTCGGCTCCTGTCCCACAGGCGCGCTCAAAATAGTTGAACGCGAGGCCGAAGAGTTTGATGAAAAGGCAGTTGAGGAATTTCTCAAAAAGAAAAGGGAACAGGAAGAGCAGAAGGAAAAGGCGCGGCCCATCTCCGCATGTCCTTCATCCAGGCTCATGACCATGGGGGACATCACTCCATGTCAGGCAGCCAACAAGCCGACTGCACAGAAGGAAGGCGCCCTCTCCCACTGGCCTGTCCAGATAAGGCTTCTTCCGCCCTCGGCACCGTTTCTTGAAAACTGCGATCTTCTTATTACCGCTGACTGCACTGCTGTTGCCTATCCGAACCTGCAGGATGATTTCATCAAGGGCAGGGTCGTAATGATGGGATGTCCGAAGTTTGATGACCAGCAGTTGTATGTTGAGAGATTTACCGAACTTTTCAGAACAAGGAAACTGGCCTCTGTCACCATCCTCATAATGGAAGTGCCGTGCTGCTCATCCATGTTGCAGATTGTCAAGAAGGCAAGGAGCGATGCCGGAGCGGATTTCAGGGCCAGGTACGTTGTTATCTCGCCCCAGGGCCTCATACTTGAAGACAATGTAATGTAAGCGTCATTGCATGTTGGGCTCTTTGTCAACAACTCAGCAGATAACGATTCAACTGTTGTACAAAAAATGGGTACCACTTCAGTTCATGTGTTAATACAGAGGACAATTTATTTGCTCGTAACAAAAATACCACATTGCCTTGAAAAAAAAATTCTCTGATGTATAGTAAAATTATACATTAAGTTATAATTAGAGGTGCATGATGAAAGCTACAGTGGTTGATTTAAGATACAAAATGAACGATG
>CAYXYO010000205.1:0-6133 GCA_964469365.1 uncultured Desulfobacterales bacterium
ATGGAATATAACGAAATTTTCAGGGAAGATGACACAATCACGGCGATTGCAACGCCACATGGTCCCGGCGGCATAGGAATCGTGCGCACAAGCGGAGCCATGGCGCATGACATCATGTCCGCCCTTTTTGTTCCGGCCTCGGAGGCAGAATCATTTGTTCCCCGCCATCTCTACTACGGCTGGATTGTGGAGCCTGCCTCAGGGGAAAGGGTGGATGAGGTCCTTGCTGTCTGGATGAAGGCCCCTGCAAGTTACACCGGTGAGGATGTGGTGGAGTTCCAGTGTCACAGCGGCCCTGCCCTGCTTAACCGCATAATCGGCCTATGCCTTGACGCCGGAGCGCGTCTGGCAGAGCCGGGCGAGTTTACCCGCAGGGCCTTTCTGAACGGCAGGATAGACCTGATCCAGGCAGAGGCCATTGCCGAACTGGCGTCAGCCAGGTCATCCACCTCTGGCAAACTGGCCATGAACATGTTGCAGGGGGGACTGAAAAAGAAGATCGAGGAGGTGCAGGGGTTGATTCTCAACGCCCTTGCATCCATTGAGGCCGCCATAGACTACCCTGACGAATCCCATGAAATCCTTGGTGAATTTGAGAGATCGGGCAACAGTCTGGAAAAGGCCATCAGTTGTCTGCGCGGCACGGCATCGGAGTTTGAGCGCGGCAGGCTGTACCGTGAAGGGGCCTCTGTGGTTATCGCGGGCCGTCCCAATGCCGGAAAATCCAGCCTGCTGAACGCCCTGGCACGGGAAGACCGGGCGATAGTCACCCCGGTTCCGGGCACCACAAGGGATGCGGTGGAGGTTGAAGTCAACATTAACGACCTGCCTGTGCGCCTGACTGATACCGCGGGGATACGGCCAGACCCGGATGAGGTGGAGGAGATAGGCATCGGTCGGGTTGAAAAATTCCTCAGGGAGGCGGCCCTTGTGCTGTGGGTTGTTGACGCCTCACTCATGCCGGGCGCAGAAGACTTGCAGGCAGGAGAAATGATAAAAAAAGCCGGCGCCATTGACAGGACACTCCTTGTGCTGAACAAGTCAGACCTTGTACACGACCCGGAGATGACAGACAGGATAAAAAGGAGGCTCTCCGCCCTTGGAATCAGGCCTGATAAAATGCCTGCCGCCACAGTATCCGCCCTTGACGGCAACGGCCTTGACATCCTTGCGGATATGATATCGGCAGGCATACTCGGAACAAACAGGCACCCCCCGGAGATCGCCCCCAACCTGCGTCAGGCCGAAGCCCTGCAGGAGGGAACAGCGGCCCTTGAAACAGCATATTCAGCCATCAGGGCAGGCATGAGTCCGGAGATTGCCGCCATTGACCTTAGAAACGGCTACAGGATTCTCGGCGGCATCAGGGGCGAGGACATAACCTCAGACCTGCTTGACCACATCTTCACCAGTTTCTGCCTTGGAAAATAGTGACGCGTGCCTGGAAACCTGCCATGAAAGACGAGAGAAACAGCTACTTTTCCTTTTTGGGCGGACGGCCTGCTATCTGGCTCCTTGCCACGCGTATGCTCACCTTGTCAGCGACCTGCAGGGTAACCACGTCGTCTGTGAGTTTTTCTATCCTGCCGTATATCCCGCCCTGGGTAACCACCTCGTCGCCGCGTTTGAGGGATTCAAGAAACGCCCTGAGTTCCTTTGCCTTTTTCTGCTGCGGCCTGATGAGCATAAAGTAAAATATGGCAAAGATGATGATAAGCGGCAAAAAGGCCATTATCGGATTCTGCTGCTGCCCGGCGCCTGCCGGCGGAGGCCCCATTGCGTAAACGTCGGATACCAGTGACGGTAGTGATGGAAACATCAGTTCTTCTCCCTTTCAGAATAGAATTTTTTTCTGAATTCCATGAACCTGTCATCCTCTATGGCCTGACGGATTTCCGCCATGAGATTCAGATAGTAATAAAGATTATGTATTGTGTTCAACCGGTATGCCAGAAGCTCCCTTGCCATAAAGAGATGCCTCAGATACGCCCTGGAAAATTTTCTGCACACATAGCAGCCGCATCTTTCATCAATGGGATTTTCATCTTCCGCATACCGGGCATTCTTTATAACAATATGGCCTGAAGAAGTAAAGAGCATGCCGTTTCTGGCGTTTCGGGTAGGCATTACACAGTCAAACATGTCAACACCGAGACGTACTGACTCCACAAGGTCAGACGGGGTCCCCACGCCCATGACATAGACAGGAAAACGGGCGGGAATCTCGGGCCGCGCCGCCTCTATCATCCTGAAAAAGAGCTCCTTGGGTTCTCCCACGCTCAGGCCTCCCAGGGCGCAGCCGTCAAAATCCATTTCAAGAAGCTCCGCAACATGCCTTTTCCTCAATTCAGGGTCCATGCCTCCCTGTACAATGGGAAAAAGCAGAAGCTCCCGCCTTGTCCTGGCCTCAAGACACCTCGCGGCCCATCTGGTGGTCAGATTCGTGCCTTCAAGCGTTTCGGCAGGACTGGCCGGATAGGGTATGCAGGTATCAAGGCACATCATTATGTCTGATCCCAGGGCCTCCTGAATGGTTATTGCCAGTTCAGGGGTAAGTTTGTGAAGGGAGCCGTCTATGTGGGAACGAAAAATTGCTCCCTCCTCCTCTATCCTGCGCATTGCCGCAAGGCTGAAGACCTGGAAGCCGCCACTGTCTGTAAGTATGGGCCTTTTCCAGCCCATGAACCTGTGAAGTCCGCCAAGCCTGCGGATCTTCTCATGTCCGGGCCTGAGATAAAGATGATAGGTATTGCCCAGGATTATCTCCGCCCCCATATCCTCAAGTTCTTCAGGGGTCAGGGATTTTACTGTCGCCTGGGTGCCCACAGGCATGAAGACCGGGGTCTGCACAGTGCCGTGGGCAGTATGAAGCTCTCCACGTCTTGCCGCTGAATGGCTGCAGGATGCAATCTCACGGAATATATCTTCCTTCATCAGCCCGCAGACCTGACAGAAAGGGCGTTAACCCTGTTACGCATGAAAAAGAGGAGAACCAGTCCGGGTATTGCGGCAAAGGTCGTAATCAGAAAAAAAACAGGCCAGCCCGTGGCCTCGGCCAGGAAGCCTGACGGAGGCCCCACAAAAACCCGTCCCATGGAGGCCATGGCCGAGAGCAGGGCATACTGGGTTGCTGAATAACGTCTGTCGCACAGGGCCATGAGGAATGCCACAAAGGCCGCGGTACCCATGCCGCCTGAAAGGTTTTCAAAACCGACCGCAAAGATCATGGCGGGATAGCTCTTGCCAAGCAGGGCAACCATCATGAAGGAGAGGTTTGAAACAGCCTGGAGAATGCCGAAAAGCATGAGTGAACGATAGAGACTGAGCCTTGCCATAAAGCTTCCGCCTGCCAGCGCCCCTGCCAGTGTGGCTACAAGTCCGAACCCCTTGTTTATGGTTCCCACATCAGTGGGTGAAAATCCCGGTCCCCTGATAAGAAACGCGGTGGTCAGGGTGCCTGCAAAGGCGTCTCCCAGCTTGTAAAGAATTATCATGGCGAGAAAGGCCCAGGCGCCGTGCCTTGAAAAAAACTGCTTCAAAGGACCTGTGACCGCCTCCGCGATGGAAGCTGGCGTATTGGCACATGATTCACCGGCATCAGGAGAAAAGATGGTTACAATGACTGTGCATGCCATTACCGCAGCCATGAAAAGGTATGTTGAATGCCATCCCATATGGTCCGCAAGCACAAGGGCCACCGCGCCTGAAAGGATCATGGCAATACGGTAGCCGGTAACAGTCAGGCCTGCTCCAAGCCCCCTTTCGTGCTCTTCAAGAATATCCGTGCGGTAGGCGTCAAAGACAATGTCCTGTGACGCAGAAAGGGCAGCCAGGGAAAATGCGAGAAGGGCCATGAAAAAAGGGGCCCTGGCGGGATTTGCAAAGGCCATGGCCGCCATGACTGCCGCAAGCAGTATCTGGGTGACAACCATCCAGCCGCGGCGCCTTCCGAGTATGGGCGGGCAAAACCTGTCCATGAGCGGCGACCAGGCGAACTTCAGGGTATAGGGCAGGCCTACCATTGAAAAAAGGCCTATGGTGGAGATATCCACTCCGTCAACAGCAAGCCATGCCTGAAGGGTCCCGCCGGAAAGGGCAAGGGGAAGTCCTGACGCAAAACCCAGGGGCAACATCATGGCAAGCCTGCGGCTTTTAAAAAGTTCCCGCCAGTTCATTGCGCGTCACGGGTGGTTATGGCGGAAAGGTCTCCTATTGTAAGAAAAAGCCTTGAGATGTACCAGAGCATGGCAAGACGGTTTTCCCTGATTTTCTCATCATCTGCCATGACCATGACGTTATCAAAAAAGTTGTCCACCCGGGGCTTTATCTGCAGCAGTTCCAGAAGGGCCCCTTCATAATCAATGTTTCCGGAAAGCAGTCCCTGCTCCTTGTCAATCATGGGAGATACACGTTCCTTCAGATCAACATAGGCATTGTACAGCTCCTTTTCCGCATCTTCCTCAAGGAGTTCAGGGGTAATCACTCCGCCGGAATAACCCTTCAGGATATTCATAACCCGTTTGAAGGCTATGCTAAGAGGCTCAAATTCAGGCCTGCTTCTCACATTCTGTATGGCCATTGCCCTCATTACAGTATCCAGCAGGTCATCAAACTCGGCATTGACCGCAGCGTTTATGGTGTCATGCTGAAGCCCTGTGTCTGCCAGAAGATCGTGAACAAAACGTTTTTGAATAAAGAGGATGATATCCCCGTGCAATCCTTCAGGCAGTTCTGGAAGCATGGGGGCAAGCTGCTGAAGCGCAAACTCCACCAGTCTGTTCAGCGAATATGAAAAACCCCACTCCCTGCTTATGGCAATAATGGCAAGGGCGTGACGTTTGAGTGCATAGGGGTCCTGGGTACCTGTAGGACGAAGATTTATGGCAAAGGTGGCGCATATGGTGTCCAGCCTGTCGGCAATGCTGAGCACAGCCCCGGAAAGGGAAGGCGGCACAGTGCCGCCTGACTTGAGCGGCATGTAATGTTCGGCAATGGTCCTTGCCACATCCGCGGTTTCACCAGAGGCTGCGGCATATTCCCTGCCCATGATTCCCTGAAGGTCGGGAAATTCGCCAACCATCTCGGTAAGAAGGTCGGCCTTGCAGAGCCACGCGGCCCTGGAACAGATGTTTCTCACCTCAGGAGCGACCAGATCGGCAAGATATACCGCAAGCTCCTGTATCCTGTGCGTTTTATCAAGAAGGGTGCCAAGCTTGCGGTGAAACACCATGCCGGCAAGCTCATCAACCCTCTCTTCCAGGGGAGTTTTCAGATCTTCATTAAAGAAAAAGGCAGCGTCGCTCAACCTGGCCCTTATCACCTTCTCATGCCCTGAACGCACAAGATCAGGCTTTGGAGAAGGGGTATTGTTTATGGCTACAAAATTCGCCATAAGATTTCCCGTGATGTCAACCACGCTGAAATATTTCTGGTGTTCCCTCATGCAGGTAATCAGGACCTCTTGTGGCAATTTCAGAAACTCATCGTCAAACCTGCCGCATACAGCCTCCGGATATTCCACAAGGTCAAGATTAAGGTCTGCAAGCTCCGGGTCGTCAAGCAGTCTGCCGCCCGCGTCCTTTGCCGCCTTTTCAGCAGCCTCCAGAAGCATCCCGCGACGTTCCTGCCGGTCAACAATAACATAGGCGTCTTTCATGGTACGGATATAGTCCCCATACAGGGCGGCCACCTTCACGGGATTGTTGTGCATGAACCGGTGTCCCATGCTCATGGCTGACGCCTGCACGCCTGCAAAGGAAAACTTTACAACTTCTCCGCCCAGGAGGGCCACAATCCACCTTACAGGCCGGGCGAATCTTTCGCTCCTGTCTCCCCATTTCATTGTCTTGGAAAAATGTATTGATGATATGAGCTCAGGCAGAAACTCCTTCATTATGTCCATTGCGTTGCGGCCATGGTCTGTTCTGTTGAGCACCAGATATTCGCCTCGTTCCGTCTTTTCACGTTTGAGCTGGGCCACAAGAACATTATGATTCCGGGCAAACCCCTTTGCGGCGTCAGTCGGATTTCCATCGTCATCAAAAGCTATCTTCACAGGCGGCCCTGTAACCTTCTCTTCCCTGTCGGGCTGTCTGTCGGCAAGCTCTTCCACATAAAGAACCAGGCGCCTCGG
>CAYXYO010000206.1:0-9677 GCA_964469365.1 uncultured Desulfobacterales bacterium
GACCTTCCAGAGAAAATTTATACCTTCAGAGGCCAGGGGACAGAAAGGCACATCAACCACTTTCCTGGAGCCCGCGGCCATGAAACCTGCCCTGACAGCTTCCCCCCTTCCTGAACAACTGAACCGCACACGCCCCCTGTATCCAAACGGCCTTGAGGCGACAGTCCCCTGTACCGGCCCCGCGTCGAACCTGCCATGTCTTGAAACGGCATCCTCAAAGATCCGTCTTTTCCACTCAAGCTGCCACTGGTAACCTATATGCTGCCACTGACATCCGCCGCAGATGCCGTAATATCCGCATTCAGGTTCAACCCGCATTTCAGACGCCATGGAAATGCCGGTCACACGTCCCCTGAAAAACCTTTTTCCCCTTTTAACAATCTCACATGAGACTAAATCACCAGGCGCTGAAAAAGGCACAAACACAACCATGCCGTCTGCCCGGCCAACTCCGTCCCCGCCATAGGCAAGGGATGTAATGGCCAATTCCGGAAGAGAATCCTTCATCAGCAAACGCCTCGGCCACTTAGGGTTATTACATAAAATAAAATCAAGATAGTTCACCAGACAAGCATAAAAACATCCAGCCGGACAGAACAATGGGAAAACAGGTCTGCCACATGCTCATGGCATATGTGACAACTATAATGCAGAGCGGTTTCAGGGTCAAAGAAGTGGCAGAGAAAACAGAAGGCAAGGAGAGATTGACCGGAAATATTCATCAAAATGCCGTACAGCGCCATCTGACCGGCAAAAAATACATGGAGAAAACCAGGAGCAGACCAGCCCGCAAACGAAAATCATCTGAAACAAACGGCAGGCTTTGTCTTGCCCGCCCCGTTGAACCTGTGTATTAAGTATAAGGGGAAACCCCGCTATCAACCTATATATATTGCCACCATATTATCTTCAGCAAACCATAACCCGATTTTAACAGGAGAGTACGAGCAGATGGCAGGACAACCTGAAACAGGAGATGATAACAACAGGGACAATCCATCCGGAGCGCTGAACAACGTAATCAGAATAATCAGACGGCTGAGGGCGCCTGACGGCTGTCCCTGGGACCGTGAACAGTCTCCGCAGTCCATCAGCAAATATATCAAGGAGGAGACCTATGAACTTCTGGAGGCGATAGAAGAGGGTGACGACAGGGAGACCTGCGAGGAGCTTGGCGACATATCCTTCCTTCTGATCTTCCTGGCCATCATGTATGAAGAAAAAAATGCCTTCACCCTTGCCGACGCGCTGAATCTTGCGGCGGAAAAGATGGTGCGGCGGCATCCGCACATTTTTGGAAAAACCAGGGTCAGGGGCACTCAGGATGTGCTGGCAAACTGGCAGAAGATAAAAAAACAGGAAGCAGCCTCCAAGGGCAGGACCCACAGCGTGCTTGGCAATCTTCCAAAGGGATTCCCCGCATTGCAGGAGGCCTTCAGGCTTGGCGAAAGGGCGTCAAGGGTGGGCTTTGACTGGGAAGAGAGTCAAGGCGTTGTTGACAAGGTGGCAGAGGAGACAGGGGAACTGGCCACTGCCATTGATTCCGGGAAGATGGAAGATGTAAAAAATGAATTTGGAGACCTGCTTTTCACCCTTGCCAACCTTGCCCGCCACCTGGAGATAAACCCTGAAGATGCCCTGCTGAGGGCAAACAGGAAATTCAGGATACGTTTCATGGAGATGGAAAAACGTCTGGAAGAAAACGGGACTTCTCCGGAAGACGCTGACATGGCCGACATGGAGAAGATATGGAATGATATCAAGGGGGAAGAGTCAGACAGAGGGCGGTAAAAGATAAAAATGTCCATATTCCATAAAAAGTATGACGTAATTGTGGTGGGCGCCGGCCATGCCGGATGCGAGGCTGCCCTTGCCGCAGCCCGTCTCGGGGCGTCTACATGCCTTATTACCATTAACCTTGACGCCATTGCCGCCATGAGCTGCAACCCTGCTGTGGGAGGGCTTGCCAAGGGACATCTTGTGCGGGAAATTGACGCCCTGGGCGGAGAGATGGCAAAAAACACAGATGCCACGGGCATACAGTTCCGGCGTCTTAACACCTCAAAGGGGCCTGCGGTAAGGGCGACCAGGGCCCAGTCCGACAGGCTGCTATACAGGCTGAGAATGAAAGAGATAATGGAAAACCAGCCATCTCTTGACATACACCAGGCAATGGCCGGACGCATTCTTGTAAAGAAGGGCCGCATACAGGGCATTGAGACCACCATACACCATGAGATACACGGGAAAACCGTAATCATAACCACAGGCACATTCCTGCGGGGCCTCATTCACATCGGAATGGAAAACTTTCCGGCAGGCAGGATGGGAGATCCTCCGTCCAACAGGCTCTCGGCCTCACTTGCTGAACACGGCTTTGAAATGGGACGCCTGAAAACCGGCACCACCCCCAGGCTCCACGCGGCAACCATTGACTTCAGCGGGCTTGAAAGGCAGGATGGAGACACACCCCCGCCATTTTTCTCCTTTTCCACCAAGGAGATACCCCTTCCACAGCGCCCATGTTACATAACATATACAAACAGCAGGACGCATAAAATCATAGAAAGCGGTTTTGACCGCTCTCCCATGTTCACCGGCATTATTGAAGGCGTTGGAGCGCGGTACTGTCCATCCATTGAAGACAAGGTAAACCGTTTCCCCGACAGGGAACGCCACCAGATATTCCTGGAGCCTGAAGGGCTTGACACTGTGGAGATATATCCTAACGGCATTCCCACAAGCCTGCCCCTTGACATACAGATCAGTATGATTCACTCCATAAAGGGACTTGAGAAGGCAAAGATTCTGAGGCCGGGCTATGCCATTGAGTATGATTACGCCAACCCTGTGCAACTCAGGCCTTCCCTTGAAACAAGACTTGTCAGGGGCCTCTTTTTTGCCGGACAGATTAACGGCACGTCAGGATATGAGGAAGCCGCCGCCCAGGGAATAATGGCGGGAATAAACGCCGTAAAGTTTTGCAGGGACGAACCGCCTCTCATCCTGAAAAGGTCTGACGCCTACATAGGAGTCCTTATTGATGATCTGGTCACAAAAGGCACGCTGGAACCCTACAGGATGTTTACGTCAAGGGCTGAGTACAGGCTGCTCCTGCGGGAAGACAACGCTGACATGCGGCTTGCCGCCACAGGAAGGCAGGCGGGTCTTGTGGATGATCGCGCCTGGAACGCATTCCTTGAAAGAAAGGCCATGCGTAAAAGGGTCATGGAACTGCTGAATGAAACAAGGGTGTCTCCCCATGGAGAAGTCAACGGCATTGGGGTCAGGACATGGGCCGAACGCAACGGCATTTCCCCACTGTCCCGCACGGTCACCCTGGCTGAACTGCTCAGACGGCCTGAAACTTCCATGGAGATGCTGATGGAACTCTGCCCTGACATTGGGAGCTTCCCCTCCTTTGCACTGGAACAGGCGGAAATCGACACAAAATATTCAGGTTATGTGAAGCGCCAGGAAGATGAGATAAGGAAATTCAAAAAATATGAGGCCATGAAGCTTCCTGATGATATGGATTACAGTCTTGTGCCAGGCATATCCAGGGAGGTGTCTGAAAAGCTCAACAGGCAACGTCCGGATTCGCTTGGCATGGCGTCAAGGATATCAGGAATTACTCCTGCGGCCCTCACAGCCATAAGGGTGTTTTTGAGAAAGTATCAGAACAGGTAAATCCCTTCTGTACAAGATGCCTCTCATCACTGTGCCGCAGGCAGTTCTATGATAAATTTTGTACCCCTGCCGGGTACGCTTTCACATGAAAGTTCTCCGTCATGCCTCTGAATTATTGCGTATGATACTGCAAGCCCAAGGCCGGTGCCGTGTCCCTTGGTGGTAAAGAAAGGATCAAAGACCTTGTTCAGGACATCGTCTGTCATGCCGATGCCTGAATCGGCAAAGACACATTTCACAACATCATTATCCTTTCGGAGAAATACAGACAGCTCTCCCCCCTGGGGCATGGCATCTATCGCGTTAAAAATAAGGTTGGTAAATACTTCCCTGATATCTGAAGGATTGACCCTGACATGTATATGAGGTTCAATGTCCGTGACGATATCTATTTTTTTCCCCTTGCGTCTTGGCTCATGGTACCATATGGGCTTTGTCATAAGAATCGTATCATTTATGAGTTTACCAAACTCAACCTGCTGGATATTGTCCTCCTGCTGCCTGCCCATTGCATTAAGACGCTGTACCATTTCGGCGCCATCTTCCACTGCAAGCTCAATAGCGGTAATATTCTCAACAATCCTGAGCCCATGCTCTTCAGCCTTCTTTTTTATCAAATAGATATGGGCGCCAATGGAACCAAGAACATTGTTAAAGTCATGGGCGACACCTGCGGCAAGCTCTCCAAGGGTCCTGAATTTTTCAGACTGTTTAAGCCTCTGTTTAAGTCTTCTCTTCTCAAAGGCACGGTTTATGGCGTGCACAAGGTAATCGTTTTCAAAGGGTTTGGGAATAAAGTCATCAACACCTTCCTGAAGGGAACGGATGGCGTTTTCAAGCTCTGTGTACGCGGTAAGCATGATAACCGGCACTTCATCATCCATTGACCTTATCTCATGCAACAGGTCAAGACCGCTTCCGTCAGGCAGGTTTATATCCAGGAGGATTACATCAGGATTAATATCAGAAAGCGAGTCGCGGGCCTCCGCAAGTGATTCTGCTGACTCAACCTCATATTTGTTGATGGTGAGAAGACGTCTCAATATGTCCACCGTATCCCTGAAGTCCTCAACAACCAGAACTGTTCCCTTTATATGTGTGTCAGACATCGCTTCTAGACTCCATACTCCCCGGCGTCAGGGATAAAAATTGTAAAGACCGTCCCCTTGCCTGGTTCTGAAAACACGTCAATCTCTCCTCCATGACGTTCAATAATCCCGCGCACAATGGTGAGCCCAAGACCTGTGCCGCCCTTGCCGTGTTCCACCTGATAAAATGGCTCGAAAATCTGTGCCAGGTGCCTTCCATCCATGCCACAGCCTGTATCCGAGACAGTTATTTTAACTGCTCCTCCTGTCCTTTCCCCCCTGATTACAACCTCGCCGTCAGAAGGTGTGAACCTGTAAGCGTTGCCAAGGAGATTGATAAATACATCGTGCAATTTTGCCCTGTCGGCATGCACTACCAGGTCTTTTTCCACATCAATTTTCAAACTGCACGACTGTATGGCGCGCAGTTCACCGGCGCATTCTGAAATTACATCATAAAGCCTTGCAGGCCGAATATCAAGCTCAACGCTGTCTGAATCGAGACGCACAACCTGCAACATCTCCTCCACAAGCTGCCTCATGTTATTGGTGTTGCGCCCAACAGCCTCAAGCATCTCAAGGCCATCCTTGCCAATACGTTCACGTTCATACTTTAAGAGGTAATCGACATTGGCCTTTATGGCGGTAAGGGGGGTGCGGAATTCATGGGAAGCGGTTCTCAGGAAACCGCTCTTTGCGTCATGCATGCTCTTCATCTCGGCATAGGCATCCTGCAGACAGTCCCGCGCCGCAGTAAGTTCCATAACGCTCTCCCTAAGCTCTTCTGTCCTGGCTACCACCTGTTCCTCAAGGGACATGTTGGTCTTTTCCAGCTCCTGATAGGCCTTTTCCAGGGCCTTTTTACCCTGAAGCACCTGTTCTACCATCTTGTTGAATGCCGCGGCAAGCTCTCCCACTTCATCCTCTGACTGCACATCAATTACAGACGGCAAAATGCCCGCTGTCATTTCATCCGCGGCATCCCTGAGACGTATAAGGGGAATCGCAATCCAGTGGGCCAGAAAACGGCTCATAAAAATGGCGGCAACGGCAATAATTGCAACAATTCCAAAGGATCTCCATGAAGCTGTCTTTATGCTGTCATTCACCCGCCTGAGCGACATGGTAAGGCAGGCCTTTCCAAGTTGCTGCCTTTTGGTCTCAGCGCTGAGATGCCCTATTACCAGTTCATCCTTGGAACCGTACCGTTCAGTCGTTACAGGGACGCATACAAAAAGCATTGCTGGTCCATGCTCAGGCTCATAAGTGCCGGATATTTTATTGTCCGGCCTACGCTTGCCATCCGGTTCATCAGACGTTAATTTCAGGGAATCGGCCATGAAACCGGAAATCTCTTTCCATGACAGGCCATAACTTTCTATCCATTGGGTATTACTGTAACAGGCCAGTTTGGAGCCTGTAACATCCTCTATCCAGGCATAAACTATGTCCCTGCACTGTCCCAGGGATTCAAGCAATCCCTGAAGCTGGTCCCGATCGTGGGTAACAAGGCCAAAGGCTGCATTGGCAGCAAGGTTTGCGGCAAGCGTATCCGCCAGTTCATTCATGTCAGCATAAAGCAGTTCTTTCTGATAGGAGATAAAATAAAAACCAAGGCAGGAGAAACTGAGGAGCAGCACCAGGGAACTGAGAAAAATGATTTTATGGGCAAGTTTTGACCTGGACTTAAGGAGGTAAACAAATTTTTCATGAATAAAATTCATATCACCTGTTTATAATAACAGCTTTTTTCTGTATATCCTCTCTTATTTTTATTCCCAATATCCTGGCACTTCGTATATTTATAACCGGGGTAATCCGTTCAGGAAACTCATCCGGCATACTGTCAATATTTTCACCAAGCAATATCCTTGCCGCCATTTCCCCGGTCTGCCTGCCTATGTCAACGTAATCGCAATCAAGGGAAAAAAGAGCGCCTGCCCGTGTAAAATTACTGGACAGCCCCATGAAAGGCAGTCTGTTCTCAAGGGTAAAATATATAATCCTTGGGGTAATCACCTGGTTGTATATTGTGCCGTCAGGAATGGCGAGCAACCCCTGGGTTCTGCCAACCACGGAAGAAAGAGCGTCGACAAGATCAGCCCTGCCGCTGAACCTGATACCTGTTATTTCCACACCTGAAACAGTGGCAGCTTCCCTGATGCGTGACAACCAGGCCTCAGACTCCTCTGAATAAAGAACAGACAGATTTTCCACATCAGGAACAATACGTGAAAACCACGCTATCTGCTCCCCAAGGGGAATATCAAGGACAACTCCGGCAAAACCTGGACGATTACGCACACTGTCAGACGGATCAAGAACCATTGAATATATGACAGGCACAGAGATGCCTGATGATGCAAGCATGTCAGTGGCAGGCGTGCCTATGGACACAATAATGTCAGGCGACATGCTGAGCACATTCTTTACGATCTGCACAGGCGATATTCCATCCACAACCTCGACATGCAGGCGGGAAACGCCCACCGCAGGCATGGATTCCAGCACCCCTTTTATACCGGAAAGGGCCTGCATGTACGGCTCGGCCTTGCTGCTTGCCAGGACAAGGCACCGAAAAACGGAAACAGGTTTGTCCCCGGCGGCATTACAAGGCCGTTGCACAGCAAAAAACACACACAGAAACAGGACAATCCACAAAGGCGCGAGATAACGATATGTTATGGATGCCGAAAATTTCACTTGCTTACCGGACTATCTGAAAACATAGGTTATACGTCCACTCACAGTAGTGTCCGCGACATTGCGGTACTGGGACATCTCGTACCTGTTATGAAACACATTGTGGATGCCAAGGCTGAAGGTCCATGGAGATTCATAAGGAGAATAGCCAACGGATATATCTCCGGATGCATAGGAATCAATATATTGCCAGCCGTAATCCACATTAACGGGATTACTGGTCATTATTGATCCCGTGTCTGAATATGAAGAACCAAGCGCCCTGAATATATCATTCCATGGGGGATCACCTATGGAATAAACCGATCTGTCCTGCCAGTGGATACGAAAATCCAACCATAATCCGGTGTCATGCTCATAACGCACTTCGCCATTCAACTGATTTTCCGGAGCTGGACCGTTTATCATGGTTTCCGGGATATTGTTCCACACATAACTGTAATTACCCCGAATCATGAGGCCAAATGGGAAACGGTAACCTGCCTCAAGCTCAAAACCGTACTGATCGAAGTCGTACATGTTTTCCGTTTCTATATAAACCTGTTCAGCATCCAACCTGTAATTCATATCTATCTTGTTTTTATAATGATTATAGAAGGCAGCGGCAGTAATCGAGAGGCCCGACGGTTTGACCATCTGCCATGCTATCTCAAAACTGGTAAGCTGTTCAGGCTCCAGATCACGATTGCCTGTCTGAACTAAAAAACCCGTATCGGTGTAACCGTAATTTTCATAATATGACGGGAACTTGAAGGCCCTTGCAAATACCAGTCGCACCGACTGGTTATCAGACAGGTTCCTGACCAGGCTGACCCTTGGAGCCGCGGCCCCTCCGGCCTCGGAATGATGATCATATCTGAGTCCGACAAAAAGATTCAGATCATCAAGGAGTTCCCAACGGTCTTCAAAAAAGAGGCTGCCAATATACTGACTATGCCAGCCATTATACGAGGTCGCGCCAACGTCTGAAAATCTGAACTCACCGCCATAAACCACTTCATGGCTTTTCCAGTTAAAGACATTGCTCACAAGAAAATTGATATTGTCATATTTCCACTCAAGAGCCTTTACATACTCCACATATTCAGCGCTGCTATCATGGTGCCTCCACCAGAGATCAAACTTCAGGTCATCAAAGTTGACCATTCCCCTTAAAAAACTGTCAAGACCGTCCTGGTCAAAGGGTTTTATCGGGGGAAGCTGTGGAACCTGTATGTTCCCGTTTACAAGTCCAAAGGAAAGACTCGCTGTATCATTTACCGCAAAATCATAGGTTATATTTCCTGCGAACTTCATAATGCCGCGCACCTGGTTGGCATGATCCGATTCCGAACTGCGCTGATCCCAGGCGCCAAGCAGCTTGCAGGCAACGGGACCGAACCTCCTGCCGCCTGTAATACTGTACTTGCCCGCTGAAAAAGTACCCGCGCCCGCTGAAAATATCACCCCATCAATATCTTCAGGTTTCCTGGTAATAATATTGATAACTCCCGCAAAGGCATGTGAACCATATAAAACTGAACCTGGCCCCCTTACTATCTCAATCTTTTCTATGTCAGCAGGGGTCTCAGGTATCATAGCACACTGATTTGTATTTCTGGTGGGAGAATAGATGGGCCTTCCGTCAACCAGCACCAGGATATTGTTTGGTGGCATGCCGGTTACTCCCCTTATGCTTACCACAGGACTTCCGCCGGCCTTGTAAAAATTTACGCCTGTTACATAGACCAGAAGTTCAGGCACATTCAAAAAACCCATATGTTCAATATCGTCCCGTGTTATAATTGAAGCTGTGGCCGGGGCGTCAAGCATGGACACAGCATGTCTGGAAGCTGTTGCCACTTTGGGAATCTCCTGAAAAAGCAGCATTTCACCCTTTATGGGAATTGCGGCGGCGGCAGCTTTATGAAAAAAAACAGCCAGTACACACAGGACAATACATCGTGAAAATCGAGTCCCTGTCATCTTTTCTCTCCCCCAGGACAATTCTTACCTTGATGTTAAGAAAAAGTAAAGCATCTTCTTATTTTTTGTAAATAATATTAAATAACGCCGGCAACACCAGAAGTGTCACAAACAGGGTACAGACAACGCCTATGGCCAGTATGGCCCCCATGCCGGCCATGCCGTCATGGGGAGAAACAGCGAGGTTTCCAAAACTGCAAACAGTAGTCAGACCGCTGAAAATAATTCCCC
>CAYXYO010000207.1:0-39502 GCA_964469365.1 uncultured Desulfobacterales bacterium
GCCATGGAAATGATGCAGCAGGAGAGCAAGAGGCAGAGAGTCAAGATGCACAACCTTGCTGTGGCGATAATAGAGTCATATAAAAATCTGTAGGGTGCCTTGCAGCCCGTTTCGACCATTACATATCATGTTCTTTGGATATGTAACTCTTCAATCCCCTTTATACCCTGTTCTTCCATGAATCTTTCCAGACCGTTTACAATCTGAATGGCTGCATCAGGCGTGGCAAGGGTGGCTGTGCCGATCTGCACGGCAGATGCGCCTGCCATGAAAAATTCCACGGCATCTCTCCATGTTGATATTCCGCCTATTCCAATTACCGGTATTTCAACCACTTCTGCCACCTGCCACACCATTCTCAGGGCAATTGGTTTTATGGCTGGTCCGGAAAGTCCGCCAAAAATATTGGCGAGCACAGGGCGTCTTTTGTCAATGTCTATGGCCATGCCAAGCAGGGTGTTTATCAGGGAAACCGCGTCAGCTCCGGCCTTCTCCACTGCCAGGGCAATGGATGTGATGTCAGTTACATTGGGTGAAAGTTTTACAATGACAGGCAGGTCTGTTTCCTTTTTTACGGCCCTGGTCACCTCGGCAGCGCTTTCAGGCAGGGCCCCGAAGGCAATGCCTCCGGCCTTTACGTTGGGGCAGGAGATGTTGACTTCTATGGCGTCAATGTACCCGGGAAGATTCAGGAGCGCGGCCAGTCTGCCGTACTCTTCCGGAGAATTTCCAAGGATATTGACCACAATGGCAGTGTCAAGTGTTTTCAGAAGCGGCAGTCGGTGTTCAATGAAATATTCCACACCGGGATTTTCCAGTCCTATGGAATTGAGCAGTCCGCATGCTGTTTCCACAATACGGGGTGGCGGATTGCCTTCTCTCGGTTCAAGGGAGATGCCCTTGACCACAATGCCGCCAAGCAGTGAAAGGTCTGCAAGGTCTGAAAGTTCCACGCCATAGCCGCAGGTGCCTGAGGCAAGCAGCACCGGATTGCGTAGCCTGAGAGCATCTGTGCCGGTTTTTCTTTTTCTCATGCCGGTTGCTCCCACAGGATTTTTTTACTGTTGGTTACAGGTCCATCCTTGCAGACATGAAAATATCCTCCGGATGAGGCAGGCACGGCGCATCCGAGACAGAGTCCGGCTCCGCATGCCATGTGCGATTCCATGGAGACCAGACAGTCGGTTTTGTATCGTATGGCAATGTCATGCACGGCATGCATCATGGGCCACGGGCCGCATGAGACAATCACCGTGTCTGAGGCGAGGTCAGCATCTTTGTCTTCCAGGAGTTTTTCAAGGGGTTCTGTAACCACTCCTGTCATGCCGGATGAGCCGTCCTCGGTGATGATGATGGCGTCAGGCGCAAGCTCCCTGAAGCGGTTGGCAGCCGGGATGTCAACCAGGCGTCTTCCGCCAAGAAACACGGTAATTTTACATGACATGGCACGCAGGGTCCGGGCCAGAAAAAAGAGTGGAGCGACCCCCAGGCCACCGCCAGCCATTATGACATGTTTGCCGGAAGCAACCTGAAAGGATGTTCCGAGGGGGCCAAGGACCTTGATTTTATCGCCATTTTTCAGGGAGGCGAGAAGGGCCGTGCCCCTGCCCGCTATTTTATACAGAAACAGCACATTGTTGTCCCGGACATCATGAATGGAAAGTGGGCGGCGCAGCAAGGGATCAGATGTGTTTTCCAATATCCTGAGCATACAGAACTGGCCGGGACGCGCGTCCCGGGCAATGTCCGGCGCATTTACCACAAGCTCCATTATATCGTTTCCCGTTTTTTTATGGGAGACTATGGAGAACTTTCCGTCAATCCGGCTCATAATGATCCTGTGGCCAGCGCCAGGGCCGTGGCCGCAAACAGAATTACGCTTATGGCGCCGTTCAGTTTGAAAAACGCAAGATCCATGCGTGACAGGTCGTCAGGCGTCAATATCCTGCGTTGCCAGACAAGGATGATGGATGTCGCTGCGATTCCCGTGAAATATATCCAGTTGAGTTCAGCCTTGATACCTGCATAAAAAAAGAATCCAAAGGCCAGGACGTGAAATATGGCAGAGACCCTGAACGCGCCTGCAACGCCTATGGCGGCCGGGATGGAGTGAAGACCGAACCTGCGGTCAAATTCCCGGTCCTGACATGCGTAGAGTATGTCAAATCCGGCCACCCAGAACATTACTCCGGCGCTGAGCAGAAGTGGCGTTGCCGCTATGGAGTCCCGCACGGCAATCCACCCGGCTGACGGCGCGATGCCAATGGCAAGCCCGAGGAAAAGATGACATATTGCCGTGAACCTTTTGGTATATGAATACATTACGATAACAAACAGGACCAGTGGAGAAAGTTTGAGGGCAAGGGGCGTCAGCATAAAGGACGCGAAAAAATAGATGGCTCCTGCCAGCAGCACCATGGTCCAGGCGCCCCGCATGGATACTTCCCCTGTCACAAGGGCGCGGTTGCTTGTTCTGGGGTTTGCCGCGTCAAACCTGACATCCGCTATACGGTTTATTCCCATGGCAACGGTTCTTCCGCCCACCATGGCCAGCAGAATCCACAGGGAAGGCAGCCAGCCCGGAAAACCGCCCGCGCCCAGAAATGCCCCTGTGAAGGCAAAAGGCAGGGCAAAAACCGTATGTTCAAACTTGATCATCTCAAGCAGTTTTCTGGTTTCGGATATCATTGTAAATTATGCCGCCCGCGTTAATGGAATCTTATAACCCTGGTCCTGAGAACGTCTTCATTCCTGTTTATCTCCCCTAACGCATGGTCCGCGACAGGGGCATCGCAGTCTATGATGTTGTAGCCAACCGTGCCGTTACTTTCATTTACAAAACTCATTATGTTAATGTTGTGTCTCCCCAGAATGTTTGTAACCAGCCCTATCATGCCGGGACGATCCCTGTTTATTACAACAAGCCGGTTTCTGACCTTTACTGTGGGAATTGACTCCACATTGGGAAAGTTTACGCTGTGGGTTATGTTTCCATATTCAAGATAGGATTTCAGCCCCTTTACGGCCATGCATGCGCACTTGTCCTCTGACTCTTCAGTGGACGCCCCGAGGTGCGGGGTTATGAGGATCCTGTCATTGCCCAGGATGCTCTTTGACGGAAAATCAGTAATATGTCCAGACAGCTTGCCGGACTCAAGGGCGCGAAGCACTGCTTCATTGTCAACAACAGGCCCCCTGGCATAGTTTATGAGCAGGCCCCCTTTCTTCATGGCCCCAAGGAAGTCATCGGATACCAGCTTTTCAGTATTTTTGTTAAGAGGCACGTGTATGGAAACATAATCAGCCTGTTCAAGCACCTCTTTTCTTGAACGCGCAAGTTTTACATCAGGAGAAAGGTCGTGTATGTTGTCCATTAGCGGAAAGGGGTCAAATCCAATGACCCGCATCCTGTGGTGCACCCCGGAATTGGCTACCTGAACGCCTATTTTGCCCAAGCCGATTACCCCAAGGGTTTTGCCTGCCATCTCCTGACCCTTGAATCTCTTTTTTCTTTCTTCTACCGCCTTGTCCAGCTCTGTGCCGGAAAGGGAGGAGAGGGTGGAACAGAAGTCAAGCCCCCTGTTCACATTGCGTATCCAGATGCCAAGCATTGTAAACACCAGTTCCACAACCGCGTTGGCATTGGCTCCAGGGGTGTTGAGCACGCATATCCCCCGTTCCGTTGCCTCATCCACAGGTATGTTGTTTACCCCGGCCCCGGCCCTTGATATTGCGAGGAGTTCTGGAAATTCGTCAAGGGACAGGGGCGAGCTTCGTATTATTATGCCGTCAGGAGCTTTTTCATCAGGGTCGACATGATATCTTTCATCCAGAAGGGCGAGGCCTTCTTGGGCTATGGCGTTTATTGTTTTGATGTTGAACTTCCGCATGATTGTCTGCTATACTTTTTCAATAATGTTTGTTGCCGCATGGCAATTTCCATTGCAATCGTTCGTTACGTCCCGGCTTCCCGGTATACAGATTGGATTCAGGGACACCTGATCATTTTTGTTACAACATATCTGTTCAGATGGTATTAATCAACTTTGTGTAATGAATTTTCAGATGTTTTTGTTCTGTTGCTCCTTGCCCTGAGCTAAACATCTTGATTTTTCAAGGCGTCCTTAATGGTTAGGAAAAAGTATTTTGACATTGTCAAGGTCAGTCTGACAGGGCGGATCGTGCTTATAGCCCTTCTGGCATCAGGGGCGGGTACGTGCCTGTTCGGTTGTCTCCATTATATGCTCGTATCTGACACATTGAGGGCCGAGGCATTGAAGCATATTGAAGCCAGTGTAAGGTTGTATGCCGTGGAGCTTGAGGATGATCTGGACACCCTTGTTAAAGATACGGCCTCGGCAGCCTGGATGTTATCCGAGTTTTCAGATAATGCGTCCGCTTTATCATTCCCTTATGACAATGGTGGAAGGTTAAGGAAGGCTCTTGAACATTTGATATGGTCAAACAGCAACTATATATCGCTTCATTGTGTAAGGCAGGGGAAGAAAGGTCTTGAGACGTTGTATGTTATTTCCCGGGATAAGAATGTGGAAGTCTCAGAGCAGTTTCTCAAGATGTCGGCAGGTTTTATCTACAGCAACATGGCGTCTGTTCATGATGGCGAGGTGGTGGTCGGCAGTATCGGTCTCAGGGAGATAAAAGGCGTTACCATGCCAGTAACAGAGGCGATGACTTCCTTGCGTGCAGGTTCAATGGAGAAGATATTTGTTGGTATTACAATGGGAATAGATTGCAGTACGATCCCTGTTTGCAGCATATCAGGAGATAGCATGCAATTCATAGTGTCAGATGGTCGTGATGTCAGGTTGATGACCTGGAGTGGCGCTCCCATTCAAACTCCTGGGCAGGCAGATGGTAATTCCCGTAAGATTGAGGCGTTTCTCAGGGATGGTGACAGGGAGGGAATAACTTTTTATTTCCCGGAACAGGTAGTCTCTTTCAGAAAGGTTTATTCCGGGACGGGGAACAAGAATCTTATGGTTGTGGGCGCAAGGTCGTCCTTGCGTATCCTGCAAAAAAAGCTTGGCGATTTAAGGCTCAAGGAGGTGTTATATATTGTCTTTACCCTGTGTATGGTATGTGTAACTGTATTTGTGGCCACAAGGTTTTCGCTTCGTCCAGTCAAAAAACTTACAGAAGCGGCGAGACGTATAAGTGAGGGAGATGAAAGCGTTACCATAGAGGCAGGGGGTAGTGATGAGATCGCCAGACTTGCTGAGGCCATAAAGATCATGCTTCAGCACATGATACGCACCAGAAGCCAGTACCATTTTCTTGTGGAATCTCTTGATGATCAGGTGAAGGCCAGGACCAGGGAACTGGAGGCCATGAACCTTGCGCTTGAAAAGGAGATAGAAGAGAAACGAAATGCCGAAAGATCTCTTTTCCTTGCAGGCAAGATTGTGGAAAATACCCGTGAAGCTGTAATGATAACAGACGCAAACGGGATAATTCTGGAGGTGAACAAGGCCTTTTCAAGGATTACTGGCTACAGTCCATATGAAGTGATTGGCAGAAAACCTGATATCCTCAAGTCAGGAAAACAGAACAGGGAGTTTTACACCCGGCTATGGAAGAAGCTGAGAAGCACGGGACACTGGCAGGGTGAGATGTGGAACAGACGGAAAAACGGCGAACTGTATCCTGTCTGGAATTCCATCAGCGTTGTTTATGGCGACGAAGGCATGATAAGTAATTTTGTTTCCATTCATTCGGATATCACTGTGCTCAAGGAGACTGAAAGACGGCTTGAGCAGCTTGCCCATTATGATCCCTTGACCGGTCTGCCAAACCGTACACTTTTACAGGACAGACTGAAGCAGTTGATACTGTTGTCTGAAAGGAATAATAAAAAGACAGCGGTTATTGTCCTTGATCTTGACGGGTTCAAAGAGATCAATGATACCATGGGACATGACAAGGGAGACGAAATCCTGATACAGGTTGCCGCCAGGTTGAAGGAGTGCGTCAGAAAGAGTGATACCGTTGCCAGGCTCGGAGGCGATGAATTTGTGGTGGTGTTACCCAACATAAATTCCTTTGATAACCTGATATGGGTTGCCCAGAATATCATTGATGCCATGAATGATCCTTTTTATCTTGAAGACAAGAAGTTCCTTGTAACAGCCAGCCTGGGAATAGCTCTTTATCCAGATGATGGTAAAAGCGGCCAGACGGTTATGAAAAATGCCGATGCCGCCATGTATGCCTCCAAGGAGAGTGGCAAGAATACTTTCCGGTTTTTCAAGGAAAGCATGCTTGACAAATCCATTTACAAGCTTTTTCGGGCAAGTGAGATCAGGGAAGCAATAGAACGTGGTGAATTTATTCTGCATTTTCAGCCGAGGTTCTGGACTGGCACGAGAAAGATACATAGCGCAGAGGCCCTTGTGCGGTGGGAACATCCGGAAAGAGGATTGATCTATCCCGGTGACTTTATTCCTCTGGCAGAGGAGACAGGGTTGATTACCAGGATAGACAGATGGGTGTTGCAGGAGGCTTGCAGTAAAAACAGGGAACTGCAGGAAGCAACGGGAAGAAGTCTAGTCTTTTCCATTAACCTTTCAGCCAAGGATTTTGCCCAGCATAATCTCATTGATATTATAAATCGTTGTATTATGGATTCGGGTATTGCTCCTGCCTTGCTGGAGGTGGAAATCACCGAGACAGTGATTATGGAGGATGTGCAGAGGTCCATAAAAACCCTTGAGCGTCTCAAGGAAACAGGCGTTACAATATCTGTGGATGACTTTGGAACCGGTTACTCCTCACTCAGTTACCTGAAGATGTTTCCCATAGATCTCCTCAAGATAGACAGATCCTTTGTGACAGGTCTGCCTGATGACCGTAATGATATGGCTGTTGTAGAGGCAATTATAGCCATGGGGCACGCTTTGGGCATGTCTGTTCTCGCAGAAGGGGTGGAAACTTCTGAACAGTTTGATTTTCTTGCCCGGAAAGGCTGCGATTTTATGCAGGGCTATTACTTTGCCAGGCCGGTTCCCTTTGATGTGCTGGAAAAGATGCTGTTGGCTGAATACAGCGCGTGACCGGATGGGGGGCAGTCATTTTAAGTTCTCCTTCACCTGATTCAGGCTGAGTAATAACAAAAGCTTTTTTGATGTCGTGAACTTGTTCCAACAAAGAGGCAGTGCCTGTTCTGCACTCGGACATGGAACTGATCCGTCTTGGTCAATTCTAATCCTTGGCATAACAGGAGCGACCGGCCGGTCGCTACGGTCCGGTTTAACAGTCTTCCCCCGTGCCGTAACCATTGGCTATTTCACATACTCCCTGACTCCCCTGAAGGTCTTGCGATGTATGGGGCATGGGCCAAGATGGGATATGGCCCTTTTATGCAGGGCCGTGCCATAGCCCTTGTGTCTGTCAAATCCGTAGCCAGGCCACTTTTTGCCATATTCGGCCATGATTCTGTCTCTGTGTTCCTTGGCGATAATGGATGCAGCGGCAATGGAAAGGGACCTGCTGTCTCCCCTGACAAGGCTTTTCTGGGGCAGACAATGGGGTATTGAGTGGTTTCCGTCAATAAGGAGCATGTCAGGACGCGGGTTCAACCTGTCAACGGCTTTTGCCATGGCTTTCATGGCTGCCTGAAGAATGTTGATACGGTCTATGGTGGCGGCGTCAATTCCGGCAACGGCCCATGAAAGGGCCTGTTCCTTTATGGCTGTCTCCAGAACCCTGCGTTTTTCAGGGGGAATCTTCTTGGAGTCGGTTACGCCTGGCACGTCAAATTCAGGCGGCAGTATCACGGCGGCTGCCACAACCGGCCCGGCAAGGCATCCCCTTCCAGCTTCGTCAATCCCTGCCACCAATGACATGCCACGCGCCATGAAGAGCCGTTCAAAACAAAGCATGTCAATCTCCTGTCCCGTATCAATGCCGGGTATGCTTTTCTGGGTGTGCATGAAAAGAGTGGCAGTCAGACAGGGCACTCCACAGGAGCCGAGGCCAGGTATTTGATTACCGCCCCTTTTCGCACAGCATCATCTTTCAGGGGCGTAAAGTTGAATCTGGAGGCATCCGGATTGCGGAAACCTATGGCAGTGGCCCCGCATTCCAGCATGTGTGTCACGATTTCCCCCCATTTCCCGTCCCGTGTGGCTGTTGTATTGAACTGGTTTCCCCTGCGGCTGTTGGAGAAAATGGTCTCTGCGAACTCTATTGCGCCCGGGTCCTGGAGTTCCTGCACCAGCTCCCCCGCCCTTGAGACTGATACCACAAGGTCGCAACCCGCAAAACGGAAAAGGAAATCATCATCACGAACCTTTTCAACAACTGTCTGGGTGTCGGGATTAAGGCCCTCGCACATGATGGCAACCGAGGAGCTCAGTTCATCTGAAGATTCGTCAAAGGGGTCGTCTGCAAGTATCAGCACCCTGGCAGCCTGCCTTATGTTAGCCCTTTCCAGCACATCCTTTCTGGAAGCTATTCCCTTTATGAAAACAACATCCTCCTCATTCATCCAGGCCGGCGCCTCTTCCAGCCTGTTGGTGATTACAACCACCGACGCCTCGGCAAACCTGCTGTCCTGCCTGAATTCTTTTACAATATCACGAACCTTTGCCTCGTTTGGATAGCCGGCAATTATCAGATCCACGCCATGTCTTACCATGATATTTCCCCTTTTTTTTCTGTTCATGAAATCGAGCACGCCTGAAGTAACGTATCCTATGGCTGCTCCAAGCGCGGCTATTGAAACAAGCATGTAGATGATTGCGACCAGTTTGCCCAGCCTGGACGCCGGAGATATGTCTCCGTAACCTACTGTGGTGGCCGTTACAAAACTGAAATAAAGCGCTGAAAAGGGATCAAGCCCTTCGTGCCATATCATTACGGCATTCAATATGACCAGTGAAACCGCGAAGAGCAGCAGGGCGAAGACAAATTCCCTGTGCTCATGTCGTATCTTCTTTATCCGTCGTAAAACAATTGACCATAAATACATCGTTGACCAGCCTTTATCCCATGCGAACGCTTCTCAGCCTATCCGCCAATGGCGAAGACCTCGGGGTTGATGTCAGGAAAAACAGGATTTGCAGCCTCAAGCTCCTTCAGTCTGCATAGCGCGGTTTCATTGTGGCCGCCGTGCCAGAACAGGGCCGCGGCAATCCAGAAGCGTTCAAGGTCGCCGAGGTAAAACTCCTTCATACGGTCAACAAAGTGACCGTTTGATATCACAAAAGGTATGTCGCTGTTCATGGCCTGGAGCACCTCCCTTGCTGCCTGCGCCCCTGCCCTGACGGCAAATTCGTCGTTCCTGCGGCTGTTCCTTATCTCTGTGGCAATGGCCACCATCTCCCGTATTGCCTCGTGGGTATGTCGGTACATCCATGAAACGGAACCGTACATCCACTTGTCAAAGGTGCCTTTGTCTCCCCAGGACGAGGGGTTGAGAAAGACTTCCTGGTTCCTGCCGTACCTCCTGAGGTATGCCCCCGGGGTTATCAGTTCTGTTTCATTTTGATTATAATAGAGCTTTTTCAACAGGAAATAGAGAAAATCCACCCCTTCATACCAGTGATGCCCAAAAAGTTCAGCGTCGTACATGGCCACCACAACCGGTTTTTTCCAGAACCAGTTCCGTATGTGCTGAAACCTGAAGTTACGGGCCTCCATAAAGTGCTGGGCGTGCAGGGCTGCCTTTTCCATGGCCCGTTCCCTTACGTAAGCCTCCTTGAAATTGTTGTCCCTTGAGGTAATCCGGTTGTACTTCAGTGGTCCGCCCTTCATGTGAAATTCCAGGTAGTCAGGGTCTCCCGGATAGCCTTCGTCTCCGCTCCATACCTGTTTGCCGGTTTCAGGATCGCGGGCAAAGGCGGCCACGTCGCTTCCCTTGATGAATACCGGGGCGTGCACCCCGAACTGCACATGGGCGTCGGCGTCAAGCACGCCATGGGTTTCAGTGAAAAAATACCTGAGCCCTGCTGCCTCAACATGCCTTTCAATGCCGGGAGTGTAGGCGCATTCAGGAAGCCATATCCCCAGGGGCATGCGGCCAAAGGTGTCGTTGTAATCATTGACCGCCGTTTCGATCTGGGCCCTTACGGATTCAGGATAGGCGGTATAAAAGGGTAGAAAGGCATGGGTTGCCCCGCATGTGCTTATTTCAAGGCAGCCTGTCTCCTGGAACCTGGCAAAGGCCCTGGTGAGGTCACAGCCGTAACGTATAAAACAGTTCTTTGTCTCCAGAAACCTTTCAAGATGCATCCTCGCGGTGTCGTGATAATGACGCGCCTCCCGCCATGTCCTGTCAACCTCTGCCCTGGCGAGGCTTATATGGGCGTCCATGTACTTCAGAAATTCGTCCTGGAGCATGGGAGACCGCATCATGTTGGAAAGGGTTGGAGAAATGTCCATGGAGAGCCGGAAATCCACCCCCTCATCCACAAGTTTTTCAAACATCCTTATGAGGGGCACATATGTTTCGCGGACTGCCTCGTGAAACCATTCCGGCGGGTATCCCATTGGCTGCCATACGCCGGAAGTGCCGTAGGAAACCCGTTCCCTGATAAAGGGCAGGTGCGCGTGCAGGTGAATGGCAAGCAGGCCCGATGAGTGAAGGGCCGAGTCCATGACCGACCTTACGGGAGCAAAGACAGGGTGTTCCCCTGAAAATGCCACGTCCCTGTAAACAGGGGGGTTGTGGCCATGACCCCTCCTTATTGTCTGTATGGCGTTTGATGGGGCTGTAAGCTCCTTCACGCTGCCGTCGCCTGCCGTGGCAATGAGCTGTACGCGATACACGCGGTCAGGTTCAAGGGCAATATAATAACTGTCTGTTATGCCCAGGTGAACTTCAACATCCCTGTCAGGGTGGTGATGCAGGCTGCCGCCAAACTCGTGAAATACCCTGATGTGGGTTTTTACCTCGCCATGAGCTTCTGCAAAGTCCCCAAGCCCTTTGTCAAGCCTTGCCCTGTCAAGATGCCAGTATGCAAATGCCCTTGCCTCGTCAACCGGAAGAAGCGTTATGTGGTCTTCCCTTGCGGGAACGACGGCAGGGGAGGATTCAATTATCGGGATGCCTTCCGGATAGTTGCCGTTTTCATCTGCCGGATACGCAGCAAGCACTGCAAAAAGGGCGTTATTGTCATCAAGGGAGTCAAAAAACCAGTCGGATACGCCGGGCGGCAGGGGGGCTGAAACCCTGAGAAGGGTCCTGCCCCTGGCGTCAAGCCTGTAAAGATTTACTTTCAGTTCAACATCCTGCCATGAAATGGAATGGGCCGCCTCGAACCTGTCGGCTATCTCCCGCCACTCTTCAGGGGAGATGTCCCACCATGCCCTGGCCTGCACGGTATCTTCCTCCCAAACCTCCCGTTTAAGCTCCATAAAGGGCGAGCGGCCGGGGATGTCCAGCGTCTCTGAAAATAGTACCCTTTTTATTTCAGGAGATGGGAACTCAATGGTGAAAATTGTGGCAAGCGGGAAGGGGTTATCTTTAAGTGGCGCCCCATTCCCCCTGTCTATAGCCCCCTTTTCCATTATTACCAGGGAAATCTCCGTTACAAAACCTGTTACCAGGGCATGATTTGAGAAGCCGACATCAATCCACTCCCTGTCTGATCTCTCGGAACCGCCGGTCCTGCCGTCGCGTCTGACGCGCAGCCACAGCTCCACGTCACTTTCCCAGTCAAGGCGGGTGGCGCTCTCCACATCATGCCGTATCCGGTCCCACTCCACGTCATGCCATGACAGATGGTGCCTCCCTTCATTTTCAGACACAAAGGAGATTCGGGGAGTCATGCCGTCAGGAGCTGAAATGTTGAGCCTGAACTTCTCTTTTGCCGCGAGAATCACCCTTGCCCCCTTTTCAATGTCAACCGGACATTCCACCTGATTCAGGAAAGAACACTTTCTTTCAATTGCGGGAGTGTCAGAACCTTCCGGAATAATTTGTAAAACAAGGTCTTCCTCAAGGGGGTTCAGGCCGGCTACGGTCTCGTCATTCCAGAGAATGGTCCACTGCCCCCTGGCAATGGATATTGAAACCCCTGGAAATGAGCGGACAGGGCATGTTTTTGATGACTGTATAACGGGTTTGTGTGTTTTCATGGATATATACCTGGTAGTGCCTTGCAAGATTGTCTTTCTGGCACATGGATGCGTTGTTGGCGAAATGAAAAATGTTTACATGGTGTTGCGGCGTTTTCGAACTTGTTGCTTCCCGCACTGAACCGGAAATCCGGTTTCATAAATATTCTGTTAAAGGATACATGTTGCAAGGAGAGAAAGGCAGCCGTTTCAGCCGGCATGAACCACCACAGTGTCGCTCACGTCAACAAGGCCCCGCTTTATAACCTGTTTCAGTTCGGGTATTATGGCGTCAACCTTTTCCGCTGTCTCCACAAACTCGATTTTCACAGGCAGGGATTCGGTCAGGGTAAGGAGTTTGGCAGAGTGCAGTATGCCGTCATGGCCGAAACCGCCTATGCCGCGTATTATTGTGGCCCCGCGCACCTTGCGTTTCATAAGCAGTTCCACCAGAACCTTGTGAAGCGCGCGGCCGTTAAAGGTTTCCCCGTCTTCAAAATAGATTGTCACCCTTTTGGCAGGACCTGTTTCATCGGGCTTCATGTTTCCTCCTGTCAAATCAGTATCAGCCAATGGCGCGTTGCAGCCATATGCCGACGCGTACGGCGGCAAGGGCAGCAATTACATTGGCGACAATATTAAGGGATGCCATTGCCAGGGAACCTTCCCTTGCCAGCACATCCGTTTCATAGGCAAAGGTGGAGAATGTTGTAAAGGCTCCAAGAAAACCAACCGCCCAGAAAAGCCTGAGCTGCGGTCCGGCCAGTGCCCTCTCCATGAGAAATGTAAGCAGAAAGGCAAGTACAAAACTGCCAAGCGCGTTTACCGCCAGGGTACCCATGGGGAAGGCGATGCCGAACCACCTGTTGACCATCCCTGATACAACATACCTTGAAATGGCCCCTGCAAAGCCTCCCGCGCCTACAAGAAGATATTTTATCATGACTTCATTCCAGTATTCAATAAACAGACAACCATTTTGTTGACATGTGAAGATTAAGCCTGTAAAGATTAACATAACAGTCTGTTTTTAACAAGCGCATAATCATTCCAAACAGTTAGGAGTTGACAAATGAAAAGGGTCTTTACATTGGTTTTGCTGGCCGTCTTCGGGCTTTCAGCTTTTGCCATTACCGCCGTTGTGGATAATGCTGACGCCAGGTCAAGGATGGGAGGGCGTTCCTTCAGCAGGCGCAGTACGCCGCCCCCCATACGGCGTTCATCGCCGCCTCCTGTGCCGCGCGGCGCCAAAACATCCAGGACAGGAAAAACAGGGAGCAGCGGTTTCATGAGGGGCATGGCAGGCGGGCTTGTGGGCGGCATGCTTGGCTCCATGCTTTTTGGAGGTATGGCCCACGGCATGGGAGGCGGTATTGGCGGCTCCGGCATGGGGCTTCTTGACCTCCTTATCATTGGCGGCATCATATATTTTATCTATACAAGGTTTGTAAAAAAAAAGACCGGAGAAATGAGCGGTTCAGGGAGTAACCCCCTTCAGCCGCCTGTGTCACCGTCTGCCGCTCCGGAACAGCAGGCGTATAATGGCGGACTTGACGCTCCTGCCGCTCCGGGGCAGCCGCTCCAGCCTCCTCCGCCTCCTGCCGCTGACATTGACGAGGAAGAGATAAAGGAACTGGCGCAGGATATATTTTTCAGGGTGCAGGCAGCATGGATGAACCGGGATATTGACGTTATCAAAAATCTTGCGGGTCCTGAACTGACAAAGCTCTATGAAGAAGAGTTCCGCAGCATGAAGGAGGCCGGCAGAATAAACCGGCTGGAGAACATTGCTGTAAGAAATGTGGAAATCCTCGAGCAGGGAGTGGATGACGGACATGAATTCATAAAGGTGAGGTTTACGGCAAACCTGCTTGATTATACGATAGATGAAGCGAGCGGGGAAGTTGTGGAGGGTGACAGGTTGAATCCCGTGAAGTTCCGGGAGACGTGGACCCTTGCCAGACCGTCGGGAAGCGGCCAGTGGCGGCTTTACGGCATAGAGGAGTAAGGAGAGCCTCCCCGCATTCAATATCGCCGCGCTGTTTAATGCGGTTATTTCCCGTGCCGCGCTGGAAAGTCCGGTGTTTCAAGGCATCCTGTAAGGTAATGTTAGAAAATTGAATTAGTTTCTTGACACGGTTTTTCCCATAATTTATATAAGATAGAGTTTGATGAAGAAAGAGTTGAAAGTTTTCGGGTTCAAACAGCCGGTTATTACAGGTATATTATGTATGGAATTTAAGGTAAACCGGCAGGTTTTATTTATACGACATTCAGGATAGGGAGAGATATGACTTTAACAAAGGCTGACATTGTAAACAGGCTGCAGGAAGCAGATTTGATACCCAAGGCAAAAACCGTGCAGGCTGTTGAGACCTTGATAGAAATAATGAAAAAGACCCTTGAAGACGGTGACAATGTGCTTATAAGCGGTTTTGGCAAGTTCTCCGTAAAGGACAAGAAACCGAGACGGGGCAGGAATCCCCATACCGGAGACGACCTGATGCTTGAGGCAAGAAGGGTCGTGACGTTCAAGCCGTCAGGTGTTTTGAGAAACAGGATAAATAAAACTTCCTGATATATTACCCTTTAATTTCTGCGTACAACTGGCCGCAGGCAGCGGAAATATCCCTGCCCTTGCTCTTTCTTACAATAACCGTATAGCCCTTTTTCATCAAAAGGGCCCGAAACCTCTCTACGGAACGAGGTCCTGGTTTCCCGTAGGGCAGACCTTTGCTTTCATTGAAGGGTATAAGATTGATTTTGCTGCGGATGCCTCTAAGCTGAAGCGCAACTCTTTCCGCATGTTCCGGGCTGTCGTTTATCCCGGCAAGCAACAGATACTCAAAGGTTATGCGCCGTCTTGCCTTCATCCTGAAATTTCTGCATGCGTCCAGAAGTTGTTCCAGGGGATGGAGGCGGTTCACAGGCATGATGGCGCTTCTCAAACTGTCGTCAGGCGCGTGAAGAGAGATGGCGAGCCCCGCGTCAACACCGTCTTTTTCCATTCTTTTTATGCCGTCAACAAGGCCGCATGTGGAGATGGTAATGCGTCGGCATGAAAAGTTCAGGCCAAGGTCATCGGTCAGTATTTCAATGCCTGCCATCACATTTTCATAGTTGGCAAAGGGTTCTCCCATACCCATGAAAACAATGTTTCTCGGACGGCTTTCCGGTTTTACCATTGCGCTTGCGGCAAGCACCTGACCGGCTATTTCCGACGGAACAAGCTGTCTGACAAAGCCCATGGAGGCAGTGTGGCAGAAACTGCAGCCCATGGCGCATCCTACCTGACTCGACACGCAGATGGTGGTATGAGCCTTCTCCGGGATGAGAACCGTTTCTATGATGCGGCCGTCACGCAGACGGAATGCCCACTTTACTGTTCCGTCCACGGATTTTTTGACGCATTCCGTTTCAGGAAGGTAAAATTCCCCTGTTTTGCCCACCAGTTCACGGAATTTCCTGGACAGATCAGTTGCCTGGTTAATATCACTGAACCCCGGATTCCATAGCCACCTGAACAGTTGTCTCCCCCTGAACGCAGGTTCACCCATGCCGGTTACCCACTCTTCAAGCTGACGCCTCGTATATGACCTCAAATCAATCTTCACTATAAATATTCCCTGATGCCGCTTGAGCAGACTCGATTCGCGTGTTAGTTATGAGCGTATGACGCATGTAAAAGAGAATGTGAAACTTTATCTTGACAACAAAATTTCCTTCATGGTAACTCTATATATTAAGTGTACAAAATTCAACCTTCAGGGCACCTTGCAAGATTGTCTTTTCTGGTCAGTTGTCGCGTCATTGACAAAATGAAAATAATTGTATCTGGCTGATACGTTGCGTTTTTTCGTTTGGTTGTTCCTTGCGCTGAACCAGAAAGTCCGGTTTTTCAAGGCGTCCCCAATAATCAGAACTAACATAAAAATACTGAATCGGGAGATTTATGATGAAAGAGATCAGACTCCATGGCCGTGGCGGACAGGGCGGAGTTACATCTGCTGAACTTGTCGCCATAGCGGCCATTGATGAAGGCAGATTCGCCCAGGCGTTTCCAAGTTTCGGGCCGGAACGGCGGGGGGCGCCTGTGGCGGCATTTGTAAGAGTCAGCGACAAACAGATCAGAACAAGGGAAAAGGTTTATCATCCCGATATTGTCATGGTGCTTGATCCTTCTCTTCCTGCCCTGGTAAACGTTTCAGACGGCATAAAAGATGACGGAATCGTAATCCTCAATACACAGTTGTCCGCAGGCGAGATACGTGACAGTTTTGGTATCAAGACCAGAATAGCCACCGTTGACGCCACCAGTATAGCCGCTGAAGTTCTGGGGCTTCCCATTACCAACACAACCATGCTGGGCGCCCTGCTCAAGGCTACCGGCATTGTGGGCATGGACGCCCTTGGCACAGCCCTGGAAAACAGATTCGGGAAACTTGCTGAAAAAAACAGGGCCGCCATGGAGCGGGCCTTTGAAGAAACCGCGGTTTCCGCATAGTCCGCGCCTGACATAAAGAGAAAAATACAGACAAAGAGGAGTAAACAACATGGCCAACAATGACGCCATTACAGGATGGAAGACAATGCCATTCGGACTCCATGTCCTTGAACCGGGGAACTCCGCCAGCTTCCGCACAGGCGACTGGCGCTCCCAAAGGCCGGTTCTGGACCGGGAAAAGTGCATAAAGTGCGGCATGTGCTACATTTTCTGTCCTGACATGAGTTATGATACACAGGATGATGATGGATACTATATATGTAATCTTGAATACTGCAAGGGTTGTGGGATTTGCGCCCATGAATGCCCCAAAGACGCCATTTCAATGGTACCGGAGGAGGGTTGATCATGGCCAGACGTATTGGAATTGAGGTTTCTATTGCCGTGGCTGAGGCCGCGGCCCTTGCCCGTTCAGAGGTCATACCGGCATATCCCATCACGCCGCAGACCCATATTGTTGAACATCTCTCGGAAATCATAGCGGAAGGCAGGCTGGACGCCGAGTTCATACCCGTGGAGTCTGAGCACTCCGCCATGAGTTGCTGTTGCGGTTCAACCGCCGCCGGCGCAAGGACCTTCACGTCAACGAGCTCCCAGGGACTGGCCCTCATGAGCGAAATACTTTATATACCGGCAACCATGCGGCTCCCGATGGTAATGGTGGTTGCCAACCGGGCCATGTCAGCCCCCATCAGCATCTGGAACGACCATCAGGATATCATGGTCCAGAGGGATATAGGCTGGATACAGACCTTTGCCGAAAACGGTCAGGAGGCTGTTGACCTCACCATTCACGCATTCAAGGTGGCGGAAAGCAGGAGCGTCTCCCTGCCCATGATTGTAAACATTGATGGTTTTACCCTGAGCCATGTAATCGAACCTATTGAGCTGCCGGACCAGGAGGATGTTGACAGGTTTCTGCCGCCATTCAGGCCACGTTACAAACTGGACCCCAGAAAACCAATCAGCATGGGCGTGGTAGGTATCCCGGAAGTGTATACAGAGGCAAAGATGGCCCATAACGAGGCCCTTAAAAATTCAAAACGCGCAATAATAAAGGCGTGGAAGGACTTTGCCGGGATATTTGGTCGCCAGTATAATCCTGTTGAAACATACAGAACCGATGATGCGGAAATAATGCTCGTTACCATGGGCAGCATCTCTGAAACCGCCATGACCGCCGTTGACGCCATGCGTGACGCCGGTAAAAAGGTCGGTCTTGTGCGTATTCGTCTCTGGCGGCCGTTTCCAGGCCAGGAGTTCCGCAAGGCAGCCGGAAAGGCAAAGGTGCTTGCCGTTATTGACAGGCATCTGCCGCCGGGAGCCCTTTGCGGTCCGGTAGGCGCTGAACTTAGGTCGCTCTTTTACAAGATTCCCGGAGCGCCCAAGATATTCAGTTTTGTCGCCGGACTTGGCGGCAGGGATGTTACTGTCGCAAGATTTGAAGAAATTGTAGACAAGGCAGGGGCCTATGCAAAGAAACGTCCCCGTGAACTCTACGAAGTCATTGGAGTACGTGAAAAATGATACCTGAACTGGAAAAATTCAAAGGTTTTAAGGCTAAAAGTATCCCGCAGGATGAACCGCTTGCCCCAGGCCACCGGGCATGTCAGGGGTGCGGAGAGGTCCTTGCCCTCAGGATGGTGATGAAGGCCCTTGGCCGGGATGTTATTGTATGCAATTCAACAGGATGCATGGAGATTATTACATCACCATTTCCACATACCGCCTGGCGGGTGCCATGGATTCATATAGCGTTTGAAAACTCGGCGTCTGTTGCATCAGGCGTTGAGGCGGCCCGCAAGGTTCTGCGAAGAAAGGGCAAGATTCCCAGGAAAAAGATAAATATCATGGCAGTGGGCGGAGACGGAGCCACTGGCGATATAGGTCTTCAGTGGATATCAGGGGCCTTTGAAAGGGGGCATGATTTCCTTTATGTGTGTCTTGACAACGAGGCGTATATGAATACAGGTGTGCAGCGGTCAGGCAGTACGCCATACGGCGCCATGACCACAACCACCCCGCCGGGCAAGACAAGTTTCGGAGAGCTGAAATGGAAAAAGAATGTCCCGGCCATTGCCGTTGCCCACAACATACCCTATGTGGCCACGGCCTCACCCGCGTATTATCTTGATCTGATGAACAAGATTAAAAAGGCGGCCCTTGTAGAGGGACCGGCCTATGTGCATATATATTCTCCATGTCCCACTGGCTGGGGGTCAGCCGGTGAGCGCTCCGTCGAGTTTTCAAGGCTGGCTGTGGAAACAAAGGTCTTTCCGCTCTATGAAGTCATAGAAGGGCGCTATGTTATGAGCCGCAAGATCAGCAAACCCAAACCGGAAACTGATTATCTCAAGGGACAGAGAAGGTTCAGACATCTGGATGAGCAACATATAGATCATATTCAGAAACGTGTTGATGCGGAATATGAAAAACTGGTTAAACTGTCAGAGATGACATGACTGTTCAGAGCCTCCTGTTAATCAGGAGGCTTTTTTTTTGAAAGCTATCTGAAAAAGAAGGTATTTTCCGTCCTGTCTCATTGTCAGGGCCTTGCGCGCAATAACAGCATAACCGGAGCATCCGGAAAGTTTGGGAAATGGACAAATTTCAGCAACGGCATATACTGGGCATAGAACACCTCTCCGCATCTGATATCGAGTTTATCCTGGATACTGCGGAATCCCTTAAAAGCATACTGGACAGGCCGATAAAAAAGGTGCCGACCCTGAGGGGGCGCACAGTGGTTATGCTTTTCTTTGAACCAAGTACAAGGACAAAACTCTCCTTTGACCTGGCGGCAAAAAGGTTGAGCGCCGATTCAGTGGGCATAACCGCGTCAGCCAGCAGCATTGTCAAGGGTGAGACACTGATAGATACGGCCAGAAACATAGAAGCCATGAAGCCGGATGTAATCGTAATGCGTCATCCAATGTCAGGGGCGCCTCATCTGATGGCCCGACACGTTGACGCCGCGGTAATCAACGCCGGAGACGGCACCAATGAACACCCTTCCCAGGCCCTGCTGGACATGATGACAATACGTGAAAGAAAGGGGCGTATAAAGGGGTTGCAGGTGGCGATAATAGGTGATATCGCGCACAGCAGGGTAGCCAAATCCGATATCAGGGCCCTTGTGAAGATGGGGGCCAGGGTGCGTGTGGCCGGTCCGGCCACAATGATGCCCAGATGCGTGGAAACCCTTGGCGCTGAGCCGTATCTTCATATTGAAGAGGCCATAAGGGATGCCGATGTTGTTATGACCCTGAGGATTCAGCGGGAGAGGCAGGGCAGGGGGCTGTTCCCCAGCGAAAGGGAGTATGCCGCAAGATTCGGCATAAACAGTAAAAATTTTTCATTGGCAAGAGATGATGCCCTTATAATGCATCCAGGCCCGATAAACAGGGGGATTGAACTGACAAATGAGCTTGCGGATTCAGACAGATCCGTCATACTCGACCAGGTGACAAACGGGGTGGCCGTAAGGATGGCCCTTTTTTCACTGCTCCTTCCTGAACTCAGGCCGGAAACGTGATATACTGGAAGACAAGATGAAAAATAACCGTCCCATACTTTTTGAAAATGGCAGGGTGATTGATCCTGCCCGCAACCTTGATTCCGGCATGCATAAGGTGCTGGTGCAGGACAACAGGTCATATCTCCTCGCAAAGGATGAGCCGTCTCCTGAAGACGCCATGCTGTATGATATTGAAGGTAAATGGATTGTGCCAGGATTGGTTGACATGCATGTTCATCTAAGGGAGCCTGGCCAGGAGTACAAGGAGACCATTGAGTCGGGGACACGGGCCGCGGCAGCGGGCGGTTTTACAGCGGTTGCATGCATGCCCAACACCGTGCCGCCCAATGATACCGCATCAGTGACGCGCCATATCATTGGCAAGGCCGCGGAAGCCGGGTCTTGCCGGGTATATCCTGTGGCGGCCATTACAATAAAACAGGCAGGGGAAAGGCTTGCTGAATTTGGAGACCTTCTTGAGGCAGGCGCGGTCGCCTTTTCAGATGACGGCGTCCCGGTCCGGGACCCTGCTGTCATGAGGCTCGCCCTGGAGTACTCCCTTAATTTCGATACCTTGATAATATCCCATGCGGAAGAGCCTGCCCTCTCCGGTGGTGGAAGCATGAATGAAGGCAGGATGTCAACCATGCTCGGGCTCAAGGGCATTCCCAACGCGGCTGAAGATATAGCGGTTTTTCGTGATATATGTCTGGCTGAACTTGTGGGGGCGCGGCTTCATATCGCCCATGTAAGCACAAGGGGGGCCGTGGAAATAGTTCGCAGGGCAAAGGCCAGGGGCGTGCGGGTTACGGCAGAGACAGCGCCGCACTATTTCTCGCTTACGGAAGACGCGGTCAGCGGGTACAATACTTCCGCAAAGATGAATCCGCCTCTCAGGACAGAAGAGGACAGACTGGCGGTTGTTGAGGGATTGAAAGATGGGACGCTGGATGCCATAGCCACAGATCATGCCCCTCACAGTCCCCTTGAAAAGGATGTGGAGTTCCCCCTGGCCGCAAACGGTATTACCGGACTGGAAACCGCGATTCCCCTTACACTGGAGCTTGTGAGACAAAAGGCGCTTTCCCCCCTTGAAATGGTGAGACTCCTTTCCCTTGCTCCGTCTTCAATCCTTTCCCTTGACAGCGGAACGATTTCCGAAACAGGCCCTGCTGACCTGACGGTTATTGACCCGGAGCTGGAGTGGGAGGTGTCACGTGAAACGCTCTTTTCCAGGGGGCTCAATACGCCTTTTCTCAACAAAAAGGTGAAAGGCAGGGCCATAATCACGGTAGTTGACGGTGAAGTAAGGTACAAATACCATAATATATGCAAAACTTGACAGCATCTTGCATAATCTCTCCTCTTATCACGCAGTCAACTATTGACTCATGACCTGTGCCATATTACAGATATGCTACCATGGCAGACAAAAAATTATTCAAGGATATCCCCCCCCTCAGAATAGGTGACATTGAGGTGCCTCTTCCCATTATTCAGGGAGGAATGGGCATAGGAGTCTCCATGGAGGGACTGGCCACAGCCGTTGCCAGGGCTGGCGGAGTTGGTGTGCTGGCAGCGGTTCTTATAGGTTTTGAAGAGAAGGGCTTTTTGAAAGACCCCATGACCGTCACGCTGAACTCTCTGGAAAGACAGATAAAAAACTCCAAAAGAAATTCCGGAGGGGTTATTGGTGTCAATATCATGGTGGCGCTTGAGAATTATGAAGAGATATGCAGGACCGCAGCCCTTGCGGGAGCGGATATTATCATAAGCGGCGCCGGTCTTCCCATGCAGCTTCCGGCAACCATACCTGAAGGCTGCGACACCAAACTTGTTCCCATTGTGTCATCAGGCAGGGCGGCCGCCATAATATGCAAAAGATGGTTCGCCCACTATAAAAGACTTCCTGACGCGGTTGTTGTGGAAGGACCGAAGGCTGGCGGGCATTTGGGCTTCAGGGCTGAGGACCTCGAAAAGGAGGAATTTCAGATAGAGGCCCTGGTGCAGGATGTATGCAGCTCGTTGAAACCCTTTGAGAAAAAGCATGGAGTCGATATACCTGTTATTGCCGCTGGGGGCATATATGACGGTGAAGACATATATAACATATTTCAGCTCGGGGCCGCGGGGGTTCAGATGGGCACGCGGTTTGTCGCCACGGAAGAGTGTGACGCGTCCGATACCTTCAAGGAAGCATATCTCAAGGCGACAAGGGATGACATAGTAATAATCAAGAGTCCTGTGGGCATGCCAGGCAGGGCGCTTTCCGGCAAGTTCACCGACAAGGTTGCGTCAGGTGAAAAGCAGCCCAAAAACTGTATATACCACTGCCTTCGTCCATGCACATATCCAGATACTCCATATTGTATAGGCATGGCACTGATAAATGCCAAACGCGGTTATCTTGACGCAGGTTTTGTTTTCTGCGGGGAAAACGTATGGAGGGTCAATAAAATTGTGAAGGTGCAGGAACTTATGGATGAGCTGGTGCAGGGTTATCGTAACGCGGTTCAGGCGCATTCGTCTCAAGCCTGAGTCCGACAATATATGTTTTTGAACTTTAATGGACGCCTTGTAAAGTCGCTTTTTTGGGGGCTTGTTGTCTTGGCCGTTGTCGAATTGACCAACAAGAAATAATGTTTTCAAGGCATACCTTATAGCTATAGGTGAAGAAAGATGAAAAGTATCAAGGGAACAAAGACTGAAAAAAATATTCTGACTGCATTTTGCGGGGAATCCCAGGCAAGGAATCGCTATACCTATTTCGCGTCAAAGGCAAAAAAAGAAGGATATGTACAGATCGCGGAAATTTTTCTTGAGACTGCCAATCAGGAAAAGGAACATGCCAAGCGTCTTTTCAAGCTGCTTGAAGGCGGAGAGGTGGAGATATGCGGGGCGTTTCCTGCCGGTGTGACAGGTTCAACTGTTGAGAACCTTGCCGAGGCCGCTGCGGGGGAACATCATGAACACACAGTCATGTATCCGGAGTTTGCCAGTACAGCGCGTGAAGAGGGTTTTAATGAAATCGCGGTTATATTTGAAGCCATAGCCGTAGCTGAAAAACAGCATGAAAAACGTTACCGTGAACTGAAGGAAAATATAGAAAACGACCGGGTATTCAAACGGGAAGACAAGGTGGCATGGCGTTGCCGTAACTGCGGGTTTGTGTATGAAGGCACTGACGCCCCTGAAAAATGTCCTGCATGCGACCATCCAAAGGCGCATTTTGAGATATTGGGCGAAAACTGGTAATGATTTTTAATAACGGAAGGTGTAATTCAAATCAAGAAAAGTGAACAAGTTCACTGGATCTATCATGTAGATCATTCCAACCGAATAATTTCACTTGCAAACAACTGGTCAGAAAGTCATGTGTTCGTTCAAACAGCTTTTATATTTTTATCAACATGAATCTTGAATTACATGCGGCTACTAAGATTAGCCAATCAATTACAGGGGCAAATGTAACGCCCCTTTTTTATTGTCAGAGGCAATTCTGATATAATATGCCTTGATTGTCCATTGTGTTGAGAGTTTTTGATATGAATCAGAGGTGGCCATAAAAAGCCTCAGGAGGAAAACCATGTCTCTTTTCAGAAACAGATTTGTGTATCTGTCTGTAATTACTCTTGTTTGTGTTTGCTTTTCAAGTGCGTCAGCGGAAATAGATTATGATATCTGGCAGGCAATGCAACAGGCAGATCAATATGAACAGGCCGGTAAACTGGCCGATGCCCTGCCTTTGTGGCTGACTATTATAGATTATTTTGAAAAGGGGCAGGATGAATCTTCATGGACCAATGCCGCCATGTATCATAAAAAGGCAGGGAAATATTATGACAGCATAAAGGATTATGATAAGGCAATATATCATTATGAAAAAGAAAATGAATTCTGGGAAAAACTGGGCAAGGACTGGGGGACTGAAGACATGCTCAGGGCAGATCAGATACGCACTGTCTTTGACATATATGTGGAAACAGCACCTGACAATAACAGGAAACTCGCAAAATACGAGCCCAGGGCCGGATATTATAATGGCATATACTGTGAGCATGATTCCAATATAGGTCAGAATCTTTATCTGACCCGCAGTGTTTACGGCCATCACACCATGTTTCTGTTTTATGAAGAGTGGGGCAATATGTATGACTTTGATTACGGCGTCAAATCGCCCTTTGACATAAAGATGGCAGAGCGCATAAAGAACGAAGGTGCAGGTTTTCAGCAGGCCCTGAATTCTTCGGTCAGTGGTCTGGAAATCATTAAAGAGGATGCCTGGATAACAGCATGGGCAAAGGCAGCCAGGGAAAGTGGAGTTGAGATTTTTTTGCGATTTCTTCCCGAAATGAATGGAGACTGGGCTGCATGGGCCGGAGACCCTGTAAAATATAAGGACAAATTCCGTTTAGTACATGATATAATGGAACGACTTGCTCCCAATGTGGTAATGGTGTGGTGCCCAAATGATGTGCCTGTGGAGCTTCATGGACATCGCATTGAGGATTATTATCCTGGAGATGAATATGTTGACTGGGTTGGCGTAAATTTTTATGTGGACTATTACAACAGCGGCGATGCCAGCAAGCCGGACAACAGGCTGCAAAATCCACTGGATCACCTGAAATATGTCTATAACATGTTCCATGAACGTAAACCCATCATGATATGTGAAACTGGGGTAAGTCATTACTCCATTACAACTGGAGAAGATCTTACGGAATGGGCGGTGGCAAATCTGGAAAAACTTTATTCAATGCTGCCTGTTGTATATCCGGATGTAAAGGCCATAACCTATTTCAGCATGGATCAGGGCAGTCCTTTTTACAATAATCATAACACGATATGGAATAATTACCGGCTTTCTGATAACAAACGGATGGCTGATACATACCGTGAACTTATGAAATCCGCCAGTATTGTTCACAAGATTGGCGGAAGCGCAGGATTTACATATAAAAAGATCCGTCAGTCAGAGTTGCCCCTGTATAAAAAAATAATTTTTGACATCAAAATAGCTGATTACAAGATAAGCAAGGTGGAAATATTTATTGACGATAACCTGGTAAAGGTCGATTCCAGCCTGCCTTTTTCCCTTGAATATAATCTGGCATTCGCTGATAAACTGAAGGTCAAGGTATATGGATCAGATGGACTTTTCGCCATGGAAAGAGAGATTGTCCTGAACAGTAAAGACACCAGTCTTAATGGCGCATATTTGTCTGGCTTTGGTACGGGCATGGAGTTTTGCAAAAGCGGCATCAGTACTTGTGACCATTTGTCCCAGACTCTTGCGGTTCCCAATATGGAGACAGGAAGATGTCAATATGTTGATAGCCAAGGCAATATCCAGATACCATGTATGTGGTTAGGAAACGGTCTGTTTGGTATTACTCTCGGTTTAACAAGCACGTCGCCTGATATAATCGCTGATCTTGCAGGGGCATCAGTGAAAGATGCCGGTAGCAACGTGTGGTTCTGGGGATATCAGCAAGGGGTTGAGGCCTGCCTGGATGATATAAAGGGTTGTAGTGATTCTGAAATCAAGGACGCCTTTATAAATGTATGCGCGGAATTCGACCTCTCAACAAATCGTCTGGTAATGCCGTGCATGTCTGGCGCTGGTTCCATCTATAATACAGTAATGGAACTGTTTAGCATTGACCCGGTACAGTTGCGGCTTGTCTCAGCAGAAGAAGTAAAAAATAGCAGATAATTGGTTGACCTTCAGGTTTTTTTCTGTTGCTCAATAAATTTCTGTTTGCATTCCCTGCTGCAAAAAAAGTGTTGTCTGCCCCTGTAATAGAGTTGCGTTGCCTCACGTTTGGGGCAGTAAACACCGCATACCGGGTCTTTTACAAGTTCATCGGTTATGGGGGCTGGCCTGCCTGTATGGCAGGATGAAGGCCCGCGGCCCTCTCCGAAGGCCCTGAATTTTCTTTTCAGGTACCAGTAGGCCGCGGCGCAGATCACCGCAAAAAGGATGAGCCTTCCCATCAGGCGTCCTCTTTTTCTCCAGACCGGGTGAGGGCCTGAAGCATCTCCGCAACTGTTTTGTTGAAAACAGGTACATGCAGATCCGGGGCGAGTTCAGACCATGGTTTCAGTACAAAAACACGCTTTGAGATTCCCGGATGGGGCACTGTTATAAGCTCCTTGTTTGTTGAAGGACGCAATTTTGCGTCATATCCTGTTACAACACCTTCCATATAAAGGAGATCCATGTCAAGGGGCCTGTCCATGCCCTGCCTTGCCCTGTCACGTCCGGAGTGTGTTTCTATGTCAAGGCATGATTTGACCAGGTCATAAACAGAAAGGCTGGTGAGTCCTTCCACCACGCCGTTAATGAACATATGTTCTGAAACCATGCCCTCAGGCTCGGTTTCATGCCATGAAGAGACCGCTGTAACCCTGAACCCATGTTGCTCATCAAGCAGTTTGACCGCATTTCTGCACAGGGTTTCCCTTTCTCCAAGGTTGCTGCCAATGCCAACAAAGACCCTGCGCCATTTATTCAAGTTCAGTCCACCCTGGCGTCAGACAACTTTGCGGATTCGTTCCACAGCTTCCTGCAGTCGTTCTTTTGACACTGTAAGGGCCATCCTCACATATCCCTCGCCAGGGGCGCCGAAACCGTTTCCTGGCGTACAGACGATGCCGGCCTTTTCAAGGAGCAGGGAACTGAAACCGCTGGAATCGTAATTGTCAGGAACCGGACACCATACATAAAAGGTGGCCTTTGGACTTGGGGCATCAAGGCCTATGTCGCGCAGACCGGCCACGAGCACATCCCTGCGTTCAGTGTATATTGCCTGCATTTCGCGTACGCATGACTGGTCACTGTCAAGGGCGGTTATGGCAGCCTCCTGCACAGCCTCAAACTGCCCTGAATCGACATTTGACTTGACCTGCTTCAGCGCGCCCACAAGTTCCGGGTTGCCCACTGCAAAACCGATTCTCCAGCCTGTCATGTTGTATGTCTTGGAAAGCGAGTGCATCTCAAGACCAACATCCCTGGCACCGGCTGTTTCAAGAAAACTTGGAGCACGGTAACCGTCATAGGTCATTTCACTGTATGCCGCGTCATGGCATACGATTATGTTGTATTGCCTTGCGAAGTCGATCACCTTTTCAAAAAAACCTTCAGGCGCTATGGCCGCCGTGGGATTGTTGGGGTAGTTGAGCCACATCAGTTTTGCCCTTTGGCGTATATCCTCGGGGATGGCGTCAAGATCCGGAAGAAAATCATTTTCGCGCAGCAGGGGCATGTAGTGAGTCTCTCCACCACAGAAAAGGGTTCCGATATGATATACAGGATAACCCGGGTCAGGCACAAGGACCACATCACCCTGTTCAACAAACGCAAGTGGCAGATGCGCGACCCCTTCCTTTGAACCGATCATGCAGCAGACTTCGTTGCCTGGGTCAACATCTATGCCGAATCTGTTACCGCACCACCTGGCGGCAGCCTCTTTGAAGGATGCCATGCCGTCAGACGAGGGATATGAGTGATATCCAGGATTCCTGATGGCCTCAGCCATGCTGTCCACAATAAAGTCCGGTGTGGGCAGGTCAGGGTCGCCTATTCCCAGATTTATTACGTCCACTCCCCTAGCCATGACCTCTGCCTTTTTTCTGTCGAGCTCCACGAAAAGATAGGGCGGCAGTTTCTTTATTCTTTCAGCTTTCTGGAAATTCATATTGTAGATAACCTTATTATATAACAGTATTGACAAGTTCACCTATGCCTTCGATGCTTACAGTTACCTGGTCGCCGTGGTTGAGGCCCCCGACTCCAGGAGGCGTGCCAGTGGCAATTATATCTCCAGGCACAAGGGTCATAATGCCGGAAATAAAGCTTACCAGGGCCTGTGGCGAATGTATCATGCGGCTGGTGCGTGACGCCTGTCTCTTCTTTCCATTCACCATGCAGGTTATCGCAAGATCAGAGGGGTCCAGCTCTGTTTCAATCCATGGGCCTGCCGGACAGAATGTATCAAAGGACTTGGCGCGGGTAAACTGGGTATCCTCTCTCTGGATATCCCTGGCCGTGACGTCATTTATGCATGTGTAGCCGAATATGTATTTGTCAGCATCCTGCTCGGATACCTGATGGGCCTTTTTGCCGATAACTATGCCGAGTTCCGCCTCATAATCCACCCTGGAACTCTCTTCCGGCAATATTATGGAACTGTTGGAGCCTATCAGGGCGGATGGGGGTTTCAGAAAGATGAGCGGTTTGTCAGGCTGCTCCATGCCGATTTCTTCCGCATGATCTTTATAGTTAAGGCCAACGGCAACGATCTTTTCCGGTTCGCATGGCGGCAAAAATTCCACTTCGTCAAAACCGCAGGTTTCAGACGTCGCCACAATCATGCCGTCAAAGGGAGATGCGACAAGCACCCTGAGATAATCATCTTTTACCATGCCGTACACAGCGCCATGCCCGGATTTCCTGAACCTTGCTATCTGCATTGCGTTATCCTGTCTGATTTATACCTTGTTAAGTTCCAGTACATCCAGCATGTTGTAAAAACCAGGCTCCTGGTTCACAATCCACAGCGCAGCGCGTACAGCTCCCTTGGCAAAGGTGTCCCTGCTTGATGCCTTGTGTACAATCTCTATGCGTTCCCCGATACCGCCGAACATGACAGTATGTTCTCCAACGATATCTCCTGCCCTGACCGTCTGTATGCCTATTTCCGTGGATGTGCGTTCCCCGATTATGCCGTTTCGCTCAAATACGCCGTCTTTTTCAAGGGTTCTTCCCACTGCTTCTGCGGCAACCCGGCCAAGTTGCAGTGCCGTGCCGCTGGGCGCGTCCTTTTTCAGCCTGTGGTGCGCCTCCACGATCTCTATGTCATAATCGTCGCCAAGGGTTCTGGCGGCAGTCTCAACCAGCTTGTAAAGGAGATTTACCCCGACACTCATGTTGGGCGCCTGAACAACAGGTATCTTTTCTGAAAGCTCCCTGAGCCTTTCTATCTGTTCGTTACTGAGGCCCGTTGTGCCGATAACAATGGGAATGCCTGCCTCAGCCGCTGCCTCCGCATGCCTGACAGTCGCTTCATGAAAGGTAAAGTCAATGATTACATTGCCTTTGCCGATTACCTTGTCTACAGAATCTTCAACAGGCACTCCACGCACATCAGCTCCGGCCACCTCTCCCGCATCCTTTCCAATGCAGGGATTGTCCGGATGATCAAATGCCCCTGAAAGTTCCGCGCCTTCAGTTCCGGCAATAATATTAATGATGCGCCCTCCCATTCTTCCACAAGCGCCTGCCACAATTATATTGACCATTTATTTCTCCTGTCTCTGTTTCTACAGCCTGCTGTTATACCAGGTTCAGCTCCTGCATGACTGAACGGAGTCTTTCCACATTCCTTTCGTTCATATCCACAAGCGGCAATCTGACCTCTGGAGAGGGTATTTTCCCCATCATATGCAGCGCTGTCTTTGATGGTACCGGATTGGGATCAAAGAACAGGGCGCCAAAAAGGGGAAACATCATGTAATGCAGTTCCCTTGCCCTGTTCAGGTCACCGCTGTTCCAGGCGTTCATCATCTCTGCCATCTCGGCAGGCATTACATTGGAGCAGACCGAAATCACCCCCTTTCCGCCAAGTGCCATTGTTGGAAACGCGGTGGGGTCATCCCCTGACAGGAGGATAAAATCGTCAGGGCATTGTCTTATAACATCAGAAATTTGACTGAGACTGCCACAGGCTTCCTTGATGCCTATCACATACTCGTTTTCAGCACATCTTGCCACAGTGTCAGGGAGCATGTTAATACCGGTTCTGCCCGGGACATTATAAAGTATCATTGGAAACCTGCATTCGTGGGCAACAGTCATGAAATGCCTGTACAGTCCTTCCTGGCCAGGTTTGTTGTAATATGGAGTAATAACCAGGGCGGCGTCAGCGCCGGCCTTCTTTGCGTGGTTGGTAAGCATTATTGTTTCAGCAGTGGAGTTTGAGCCGGTGCCTGCGATGACCGGGACCCTGCCTTTTACCGTTTCGATGGTTATCTCCACCACCTTCATGTGCTCTTCATGGCTCAGTGTCGCTGACTCTCCTGTGGTGCCGCACGGAACAATGCAATGGGTGCCTGATGTTACCTGCCACTCAACCAGATCTCTCAACGCCTTTTCATCAACGGCGCCATTCTGCATGGGCGTAACAATGGCTACGATTGCTCCGCCTATTTTTTTCTCCTTTGTCGCACATCCCTTTTTTGAACAGGACATTTTAAATACCTCCGGTATCAATGTTTATTCAATAAGTCCCTAATCTTTCAAGGAACCATTCTCTATTTATGAAAAGCTGTTTGGTATATGTCGAAGACATGATTGATGAGGTGTTCATTATAACCGTTCATGTCCAGCCTAAGCATTATTAAAAGTAATATCACATTTCATCAAGAGGGGAAGCAACTTTATTTTTTACTTTGTTATATATTCGGGTATTATCTGCCTGTATTTGGAATGAGTGTTGCTTGAAAATGGCTTAAAACATGTTAGTAAAGATTGACAGGGGGTCTTGCAAGATCGCCTTTTGGATCAATTGCTGCGTCGTTGCTGAAATAGAAATTCTTTGCATCTGGATGAATATGCTGCGATTTTTAATTTTGTTACTCCATGCGTTGAACCCAAAATGTATTTTTCAAAGTATTCTATGTGCATTTGAACTTTTGGATATCAAGCGGGAAGTTTACTGTTGAGGGTTGTAACCATGCGAAAAATATGGCAATTTTGTCTTAATATGTCTATTTACGCAAAGATTACCGCAATTTTGCTGGTGTGTCTTATAGGGTATGGAATAATAGGCATCAATAACTATCACCTGATAAATGGTCTTATAGATCATCTTGCTGAAACAGACAGGCAGCATGTGGAATATCAGAAGATCAGCAACTTGCTTATGGAACAGATACATCTGCTTGATTCTAATATTGAAAAATCCTTTCTGCGGATCACAGATGAAAACCGTAGCCTTTTTGTGGCTGAAGAGCTGTTCGGTGTATTGAGGAGAGAAATTAAGGCCTTTGAACATGGAGAAAAAATTTCTATTCCTTATAATGGGAATAAAACTGTTGTTCACATACCTTCCTTTTCGGAACTGAATATGAGTCCGGAAGCAGTTTTGCTTGTAAGGCAGGGCCTTCAGAATATTGAAACCGGTCTGAAGGCATTGCATAGTCAACCAAGCAACAGAAAAGCACCCGGAATATCTGTTAAACAGAGCGATATAGACAAAGCGCTTTCCAAAATCCGCAGGGGTCTCCTTGCCATTTCAAGGATCGAAACCGCGATTGCGGCATACAGTTCCAGTCAACTTAAGAATAACATTGATCAGGTTATTGCAGTAATGCAGCAATATATTTTGCACATTAACATTCTTGTGGCCGGTGTAATTTTTGTTCTTACCCTGGCCAGTTATATATGGGGATGGTTCCTTATCACGCCTGTGCGGCACATGATGAATAGTCTGGAAGAGATCATATTTGCTGCCAATAATGATGGAGCATGTGGTAATATAAAAGAGATACCAGTGGTGGGACTTGATGAAATCGGCAAGGTTGCCCACCTTACGAACATCCTGATTGCCAAGATACGAACCCAGTGTAACTTCAGGCGAACGATAGAGGCGGATGAGACGGCCCATGATATTTATAACCGGCTTGCAGATCTTTTTATTCAGAAACTGGGACTTCACAGCTTCGTCATATATGAAAACAGGAGCAAAAAGGATTCCCTTGAGCCTGTTTTTGTCTGGCCCCCTGAAATGGAGTCAGAGTTGCCGGATATACAGCCGACGTCAAGGTGCAGGGCAAAACGTACAGGGGCACTTGTATCCTCCATCGAAAATTCAAAGATTTGTCCCATGTTTCCATGGCAGGACGCCATGAGTCATCTTTGCATCCCCATGATGGTAGGTGGAGAAATCCTGGGAGTGGTGCAATTCATGTTTCCATTTGTAAATTGTCTTGAGCGAGAGAAAAAGATGCGTCAGGCAGTAAAGGAGGCCCAACAGTTTTTACAGGAAGCATTGCCTGTGTTGAAAGCAAAGCGTCTCGCGCAAAACCTGAAGGAAATGGCGACAAAGGATCAGCTTACAGGTCTTTTTAACAGGCATTACCTTGAGATATACCTTGACAACATAGTGGCAGGAATAAAACGGCGTAATGCCTGCCTTGGAATCCTGATGTGCGACCTGGATTATTTCAAGAGAGTTAATGATGAATATGGACATGACGTAGGGGATGTCGTGCTTCAAAAACTGGCGTCTATCCTGAGGAGTCATGCCAGGGACGCCGACCTGGTAATAAGGTTTGGCGGAGAGGAGTTTCTGCTTATGCTCGTTGACTGTGAACCCGGAGAATCCATGAAGGTGGCAGAGAGAATACGCAGTGCTGTGGAAGGGACAATAATCAGGTTGCCAGGAATTGAATTTGCAAAGACCATCAGTGTTGGGGTCAGTGAGTTTCCTGTGGATGGAACAGCTATCTGGGAGGCCATAAAATATGCTGATGTTGCACTGTATGAGGCCAAATCCAGAGGAAGAAACCTGGTGATAAGGTTCGAAAGAGATATGTGGGATGAGAACAGTTATTAGTCCTGTCTGTGCTTACAATCTGTTGAACCTGTTATATATTCAAAAAAGGCAAGGGGAACAATTATTCTGACTTTCTATCAATAATTTTCTGACAGTTTTTTTTGCAGAGACGAGATTGCAGTATCCGACATAAAAAAGCGTAAAGGATATTCCAATGCTATAAAAAGTAAAATCAGTAAGTTGCTTTTAATTGCCAAATGTTTTAATTTTAGCATCTATTTTGCAAGGAAGTAGTTTTGTATTTCTTTAATAAACTTTACAGGAAAAACAATTCAGTTTTTTTAGGTGATTACCGATTTGTTTTTTAGATACGCTTTATAAATTAATTGCTTGATTAACAACTTCTGGCTTCAAAGTATTCGGGAGGGATATTATGTCACATAAATTCTGGAAACCTGTTCTGGCAACCACAGCCATTATTTTCCTGCTTTCATCATGGGGATGCGGGCAGAAAATCAAGAGTTCGGTCAAAACAAACGACACGCAGCATGGTCTTGTTGCGTCCGAAGCCCAGATCGTTATGCTGCCCTTTGCAGATTACACTGCGGGCAAAAGACCTGACGATTCCCTTAGGCGTCAGGTCAAAATACAGAGTGCTTTGGCCCATCATCTTGCGTCTGCCGGCTACTATGTGCCCATGGAAGAGGATACCGTCCAGTATCTTGTTGATCTTGGCGTGATCTCAATTATAGAGTCGCCTGAAATGAGTTCCGCGCGGTCAAGAAGGACTCTTTCCAGAGAGATGGGAGGGGGTTGGTCAGACAGCATGATGGAAGAAATCAACAGGGTTCTTGTTGAAAATGAACTTAACAATGCCTCTGGTGAACATCTGAAATTTAATAAGGTCGGCCTTGATAAAGGCACTATCAAACAGATTGGGCGTTATTTTAGCGCGGATTATATACTCAGGGGACGTATCGTGGAATATGATCTCAGGGAAGGTCAGGATATCAATCCGGTGCAGCAGGGTATTTTGCCGTTTTTCTTTGACAGTTCTTCCGGCCTTGTTTTTGGCTTTGCAAAATCAGAAAGTTATGATGTATGGCAGGATGTCGCCATTGGTGGAGCAATCGGGCTTGCCGCAGGTTCCACAGCAAATACGCCCTTCAATTCACCTTCAAAGTCATCTGCCGTGGTCGGTTCCCATCCAAGGGATATGCGGGTCGTGACAGACACCAGCGGAGGTTACAGCAGCAGCGCAGGGCTTAATGCGGCTACCTGGGGAGCGGTTGGCGCAGGCGTCGCCTATCTGGCATCAGAGGGAGGATATGTGCCAAAGGCTGTTGTGCAGTTGAGCGTTGCACTGCAGGATGCCAAAACCGGTCGTGTTGTGTGGGCCAACCGGGTGGAAAAGGAAGTTGAACCCAAAAGCGTATGGTCAGACCCGACAGACCGTAAAAATATTGACTTGGCAGTGGAGGAGGCAACAAAGGATATTGCAAAGGATCTGATAGCCGCCCTTAACTATGTTGAGACTGACGGTTATGCTGGCCAGCCACAGACAACACAGATTTCCGATAACAGTGCAGTAAAATCCACCATGAATAACAGCGCCCCTGTCAGGGAAGACGATGATATAATAATTATTGAAGAGTCTGAACCTGAAAATATGGGATCATGATGTCGGCTTGGGGTCAACAATTTCTAACATGCAACAAACACTGGTGAAGTCTTATGAACAAGAGAAATAGTCAAGTTACTGCATGCTCCCTGTTTGCGTTAATCTTCTTAATGTTGTTGATTATATACGCAAACAATGTGTCGGCAGAATGTGCTTCAACATATTATTGCAGACAAAACATATATGTAAAAGAACCTCTGTCCGGCGTGTTGGACTTTGGCACGGTTAAAAAGGGAACAAAGATATCCTATAATATGATAATTGGCTCTGATTTTTGGGAATGTTGTATTTTTCAGCCTGTTCCCATCAGTCTGTTCGAAGAACTTGAACCTAAAAGCAGGGTCTTCAGTGTAACCGGTCTCCAGACAGGTGACACTTTTGCACCACCTACTGCCACTGCAACGAATTATAAAGTTTTGACCGTTACCCTGGATCTGACCAATGAGGATCCTTCCACAACCGAGTCATATATGACTCAATATGAGCTGCTTCTTGGGCAACAGTCTGCGAATTTAGTCTATGACACGCCACCACCACCTAAGCCTATAATTATTACCGTAAAGGCTGTTGGAGAAAAGGCGGCAGGCCCGGCAATAACCTGTGACCCCAGGATAGATTTTGGGCTGGCTGAAATAGGCACACAGGTTAACAGGGAGCTTACCTGTTACAACACAGGGGATGTGGATGGTAAAATTGAGGCTGTTGCGCCAGGAGTTGGAGATCTCAGGCCATTTACCACTGATATGCAGGGCAATAGCACCATACCAAGAGATTACAAACAGGTCTTTAATGTAAGTTTCATTCCTGCCTCCACTCAGCAGGAAACCCGTATACTGGAAATTACCTTTGATGATGGAAGTTCACAGAAGGTCGAACTTACAGGGCAGGGCAAGCCCAAGTGCAGTGAAAACCATCTGTTTCCGTACGATCTGTATGCTGATCTGCCTGAGGCTTTCACCCTTCGCGCAGGACAGGGGCAGGTTTTCATAGTGGATATAGCCGGCCCGGCCCTGTTTCTGGCGGAAAACAATGTAAAAAAACCTGGTTCACCTTACAGGTTTGATACTGTGCTTGCCAGGGATGCAAAGGAGGCCGCCTTCGGTCAGCCTGCCAGCGATGGCCATTATATCTATGCCATTGTACTTGACCAGAAGAATACTTCCAGATACATGAATTCCCAGTTCATGGTTATGGATTTGAATTATACCAATCTCTTTGATCAGGTTATGATGGGTACAATGGTGGTGCCCACAGGATGGGACACTGGAAATGTGCCTGCGATCTCGGTTTCTGTAAACAGGAAGAAAGCATTGTTCGTTGAAAGTGCGTCTTCTTTGAAACGGTCTGATAACAGCCTGACAATGGAGCTTGCAACCAACTGGGCATCAGCGCCGTCTGCCAGTATGACAGGAGACTATTACCTGATACTTGTAAATCAGGACATGTCAAAGACATACTGTTATGATTTTGAAAAAGAACAGTTCAATTTCTGTTCCCCTGTTACTCCGGCAATAAGAGGTATTACTCCGGGATTTGTTGACAATGGCAACAGGCCGTTCCATATCCCCTTTACGGAAAATGGCGTCTGGCGAGTCTATTCCGGTATCATTACCGATGACGGCAATGTATTTTATGATCAGGCAGTCATAGTGACAGGTCAGGCTGCCAATTTCCAGACGAACTACAGATGCAATGAATAGTTGAGGAGGCTAACATGCGAAAAAGCATAATATTATCGAGTCTGTTACTGCTGCTGACCTTCCCGTCCATTTCCTTGGCGGCAAGGTTGTGGGTTGACCCCGGCGCACTCTATTTCCAGTACCAGAAAAATGGGGCATCAGTCAACGCAACAGTGACCGTATCCAATCTGGACATGGATATGAACGGCACCTTTGCCTGGACTGCCAGCACGGATGCCCAGTGGCTCTCTCTGGAGAACCCTGGCATGAGCCATTCAGGCCCTGGCAGTTTCAAGGTTTCTCTTGATACCGCAGTGCTGGATACCATGCAGTCCGGCCCCTATACCGCATCAATTGCCATTATGTCAGACATGGGAAGCAAGTTTTTTGTGCCGGTCTCCCTTAACTATATGCCTTCCACCGAGGTGCAGACACTGAACCTGCCTACTTCAGCGTGGCTGGATACAGTTATGGAGGTGCCTGCCAGTGTCCTGAATCAGGCCAAACTTTATGTGCTGATGGAGCACCCCACACTGCTGCCCGGCAAGACATATGCCTACAGATGTTCCGCTGCCGGAAACGGTTCGGAGTCAAACTGTTCCTTTGACCTTTATAGTCAGAATGGACACCTTATGCCAAATGCCGCGGATCTTTATTACGATTCCGACGCCATGCTTAACCTTATGACCAATACCGTTGAGATACCCTTTGGAGGGTTCAGACTGGCCGGTCTGGATGGGCAGATAAGGGTGCATTGCATGGCGGGCAGCCCGGCTCCAGGCTCAAGGTATGGCATGTACAGCCTCCTGGATCTTACGATTAACATTATGCCTCTGCAGGGGCAGTGGGATGTAATTGACAATTTCTTCGGTTCTGAATATGCATATGCTGCCAACCTTTATGAAACTTTTGGGAATATTGACGGCCTTTGGGATGGTATAGCAGTGCCATACTTTGATTACATCAATCCTTCCAACTCAATGCCTTCAGACCCGAAGATCATAGGCTCAAATGTATATGTGAAGAATTCAAGCCTGATGACCGGTTATGAACTCAAATTTTCCAGATACAACGATGTGCTGAAACAGAACGAGGATTACTGGTACCAGATAACTGATTTAACGGATTTTGATGATGGCATTGTTTCAGGCATATGGAGAATGAAGGAATCCAGCCATACTGACTGGAGCGTACCTCAAAAATTTTCAGCAACTCGTACTGACTGGGAGTATGTCATACCCTTTAACAGGGTCACTTTCAGGGATTCCTATGTAACTACCGCATATGTTTCAAGCAGTACGGTTACCAAATATCCGGTTGCCTTTATTGTTGACACAGGCGCGGAAATGGTTCTTATGGATAAGGCTGACATGCAATATATCCTGCATCCTGAGGAAATAGATGCCAAATGTGTCGAATCTACAGGTATAGGAGCAGGCGGAAACCTGATTGTTATTACCAAGTGTCCCGGAATTACATTGCAATTAACCGACAAGATAAAGCTGGAAAATATGGACATATATTTTACAGATAATCAGACTCCGGGTCTTCTTGGCATGGATTTCCTGAAACATTTTAATATACGCTTCAGAAGCAGTGACCACGCAATGATAATTTCACCCTGACGGGTGGCAATAGGATTGCATTCAACCAGGGGAAGTAAATATTGCTTCCCCTTTTTTATTGTCCTGATATGCATGAATTTACATTGGTACAGAACCTCGTAGGTCAGCTTGAACATCTGGCCGCAATGCATAATGCAGAACATATATGCAAGGTAAAGGTGGAAATAGGTTCCCGTGCGGGGGTCGTTGTTGATTCCTTTCGCTTTGCCTTTGAAGTGATTTCTCAAGAAGTGTCATTGACAAAAGGTAGTGTCCTGGAAATAATAGAAACTCTTCCTCAGAACAAGTGTCTTGAATGCCACATGATATTTGATTCAGGAAGTGAACGTCTGGATTCCTTTACTGTCACATGTCCATTTTGTGACAGTAAACATAACATGTTATATGGAGGAGATGAGATACGTCTTTTGCAGGTGGAAATGGAATGAGAAGACGCAGGAAAAAAAACAGGCGGGTTTCTGAACAGGGCAGGAATAAAGATTTTTACTTGAACAGGCCCTTTGCGGACCTGAAAGCCCTCAGCTCGTCATGTTGGCAAAAGCAATGTGGCACAAGGCTGAATGAACCTGTTGAAAGGCATGAGGCAGCAGAAAAACAGCAGTTGACTGAAGATGAACGATGCTTTCAGGAGGCCATGAAAGGGGTTGTGCCACTTGAAAAAGAGAATATATTGCCTGAACCTGTTTGTAAGCGGCATAATATCAACATACAGGAAAACAGGGATAATGACGGGCAGCAAGTCGAGTTTGGAAAATTGATCAGGGGCGGATGGAAATTGCCTGTTGCGCTTACGTCAGAATATGTTGAAGGCCAGGGGCAGGGGAGTGACAAATTGTTAACAGCCAGACTCCACCAGGGTCATTATTCAGTAAAGGAATATTGTGAATTGCATGGCCTGGATTCCGTGGCAGCCCTTGAAGAGTGCAATCTTTTCATGCAGAATGCCATTGCAAGGAATTTGTCCTGTGTTGCCTTTATCCATGGCAGGGGACTTTCTTCAAAGGGAGAACCTGTAATAAAAAAACTTGTTATCAACTGGCTGAAAAACGGTCCCTTCAGGCATTTTGTCAGGGCGTATGCCAGCGCCCCCGCTTGGGATGGCGGGGCAGGTGTTACCTATGTCCTGCTTTCCTGCAGAAAGCGGCGTAAAAGATAGAGAAGAGGCAGGAGATATCCTGATAAAAGCTGTATGAATATAACAGCCGGTCATTCCATTTCCAGTTTCAGGCTTTTTGCAGTAACTCCCCCAGGCCTTGAACACACAACGTTTTTTGAACTTGAACAGATGGGTGGTATTGGCTCCCCTGTCATGGAATCAGGTGGCGTGGGCTTCTCAGGCCCTCTGGAAATACTCTACAAGGCCAACCTGTGGCTTCGCACGGCCAACCGGGTGCTTTTACGAATTGCCGGTTTCAGGGCCACAGAGCTTGATGGTTTTGAAGAAAAAATTCAGAGATATCCATGGGAACTCTATCTGCCTTCCGGCGGGGTTGTAAAGGTCAATGCCTCCTCCCACAAATCGCGCATATACCACTCCGGGGCAGTGGAAGAACGTGTCATCAGGGGGATAGGTCATCGAATTGGAAAAAGCGTCGCGTCATGGCGGCTTGCCAGGAAAAGCGGTGTATCCTTTGATCTTCTGGTGGTGATACGGTTTGTGCGTGACAAGTGCATGATAAGCGTGGACAGCTCAGGAGATGACCTTTACAGGCGCGGCTATAAAAAAGATGTTGGCAGGGCTTCCCTGCGGGAGAATCTTGCCGCAGGTCTTCTGATTGCCGCTGGCTGGGATGGTAAAAGTCCTGTGCTTGATCCCATGTGCGGTTCAGGAACCATTGCCATAGAGGCTGCCATG
>CAYXYO010000208.1:0-12182 GCA_964469365.1 uncultured Desulfobacterales bacterium
CGAACAATATTTTTCGTTTATTGGGTTTTGTTGACGGTAACGACCTGATTGTACTGAATCATGCGTTTACTAAAAAAACTCAAAAGACTCCCAAAAAAGAAATTAAAATAGCCGAGCAACGAAAAAAAGACTACTTTTCCAGGAGGTTATCATGAGTGACTTGCAAAAATATAAAGCACATCGGATGCAAAAAGATCCCGGTTTCTGGAAAGATTATGATAAACGCTTTGAAACGTTTAAATTAGGCGTGCTTTTGAAGCAAGCCCGCATAGATGCCGGTATGACGCAAGAGCAAATTGCCCGGCAACTTAAAACCAGTAAATCTGTCATTTCCAGAATGGAAAACCATGCAACAGATATTCGATTGTCTACCCTTGAAAAATTTGCCAAAGCTGTTGGCCGTGATATTCGTGTAGTTTTAGTTTAACCCTCCCTGTTATTATTCATTTCTTTTCAATCCCCTGCCTTTTTATTTGCAGAGGATTTTTGTTTTTTATGCATAGCAGATTCAATAGCCTTGACTGGCAGAAGCCCGTCGTCCCTGCGCGGGGGCGTGGATTGAACTTACGTCCTAAATTCCATTATGGCACAGGGAAAAACGTCGCCCCTGTGTTGGTGTGTGCAGCTTTTTTTCAATATTTTTTTTGTGTGGGACGCTATTTGTCCTACCGGATGTCCTATAGTTGTTTTCACAGTGGCAATATAAAATCAGAAAAGATTTTATGTCCAGAGTATTTGCACAGCAAATAGAGATACGAACAGAAAAATGATAAAAAATACGTTCCTGCTTTTGAAATGAAATAGATAATAACCGCTTGATGATACGCCAACAATGAAAGATTGTAATTCCGCCTGTACCTCTGCCGCCCCTGAGCCGGAGCGTTATGTGTGATGGCAACAGAGTCATCCTGCCTTGCAGGGATTTGGGCATTGAAAAGTCTGTTTGATGCAGGTCATGCAGCGATTTGTATTTGTACCTGTCTTTGTTTGAATTTGCGCGGAATGGCTGGTTTTGCCTTAGATGTGCGGACGCCGTTTCTGTGCAGACTGTTATAAACGGAAAGGAGATGTATGCTTATGGAAATTTTGATGGACAGAATGGCAGTGTTGGAACAGTTGCCAGAGGATGCGCTGGCAGCGGACGGTCTGTTTTGGGAGTTCCTGGAAGTAAACGATCCGGCGGACTTCAGTCCTGCCCTCAAGGCCGTATTGCGGAAACACGGAATAATGGAGGAAGAGCCGGAAGAAATGCCAGGTGAGCCAGGAGAATATTAAGGCCTGCACGATTTTTTGCAGGCATACCTGAAACGAAAGAAGCGGGAAGGCCGGGATTGGTCGTTGACCGTCTGCAGGCCTTCAACAGGTTCGTACAGATAACAGAAGGTCTCTTTTTCCAATACGCTGTTCAGTGAACCATTTTCAAGGCAGTTCAGGTGTCGTTTAACTGAACCTGTTGTTTTTTTTGGGTTTGATCTGTTGTGTGAGGCACTCGGTTTTCTGATTTTCAGGCTCCCTCAAGGGTAATCCTGAAACAAGGCCTTGCAATTTCCATCCTGTTTTACTAAAAACAGCTCTGTTTTATATCTGCAACTTACAGAATTTTATAAATTTTACATGAGGCTGCCGTGATGGGGATAGCTCATGGGGCAGTCATAATATGAATTTATGAAAAAAACTGTTCTGCGCCAGGGAATTCGGATTACATATCCGGTTTTTGAAGATCTCTGGCGCGGTACAGCTTCAGTTTTACGGATTGTGATTTCGCGGCCCTGTATATGGCGCATTAAAGGTTAAGGAGAAGAGCAGTATGGCTAAAAATCTTCGGTGGAAATTGATTCTTGTCGCGGCCCTGATGGTGCTGTCTGTAATTTTTGTTGCTCCATCGGTTTACAAGGAGATGCCCGACTGGTTCAAACAGTATGTGGTCAAGGACGGCCTTAAGCTCGGTCTTGACCTCCAGGGGGGTATGCATCTTATTCTGAAGGTTGATGTGGAGCAGGCTGTCAAAAACGCCGCCGCCCTTGCTGGCCGTGATCTCAAGGATGTGTTGAAGGATCGTAATATCTCCATTGTCCTCAGAAAGGCGTCTTCGTCTTCTGAAATAGTATTTGCCCTTCCCAACAAAAATGCCGTGGAACAGGTTAAAAATATTATCGCTGAGGATTTTTCCGATCTTGTGCTCAAGTCTGTCAGGGATGATGCCAGGTTTCCTGTTATAACCCTTGCGCTTTCTCCGGAGGAAGAGAAGAATATCCGGCAGAATTCCGTTGATCAGTCCCTGGAAATCATAAGAAATCGTATTGACCAGTTTGGCGTTACAGAGCCGGTGATCGTGCGTCAGGGAGAAGAAGATATTGTCGTGCAGCTTCCAGGGGTCAAGGATCCGAAGCGCGCCCTGAAGTTGATAGGTCAGACCGCCCAGCTTGAATTCAAACTTGTTGATGATGAGGCGACTGTTGATATAAACCGTCTGGTTTCTGATGCCCTCGCGTCAGGCAGGATAAGTTCAAGGTTTGACACCGTGGCTGTTAATGCCGCTCTGAAGGGGCAGATCCCCAGGGGGGATGCCGTCTATGTCATGAAAGATGTGGATTCCCGCACGGGGAAGACGGTCAAGAGCCTTATTCTGCTTAAGGACAGGGCGCTGATGACAGGGGACGCGGTAAAGACCGCCCATGTGAGAATAGGCGGCAATTTTAATGAACCCTATGTGGCCCTTGATCTCACGGACCGTGGCGGCAAAACCTTTGCGAAACTGACAGAGGAGAATGTGCATAAACGTCTTGCCATTGTCCTTGACGGAATAGTGAGGTCCGCGCCGGTTATACGTGAAAAGATCGGCGGAGGGCATGCCCAGATTTCAGGGTCGTTTACCCATGAGGAGGCGGCAGACCTCGCCATTGTACTGAGGGCAGGCGCGCTTCCCGCGCCTGTAAAGATCATACAGAATGTGACAGTGGGGCCGTCCCTTGGCATGGATTCCATTCAGAAGGGCCTTGTCTCCGGTCTTCTCGGGGCCTGTTTTGTCATAATGTTCATGATTATCTACTACAGGCTTTCCGGCCTTATAGCAGATATAGCCATGCTGCTGAACCTGCTGTTTCTCATGGCAGTGCTTGCCATGTTCCAGGCAACCCTCACCCTGCCGGGCATTGCGGGTATTATTCTTACAATAGGTATGGGAGTTGACTCCAATGTGCTCATATTTGAACGCATGCGGGAGGAAAAGGCCCTGGGCAAGCCCCTGAAGGCCTTTGTGGATGGCGGTTATGACAAGGCGTTCTGGACCATTGTTGACGCCCATGTCACCACGCTTATTACAGCGCTTGCCCTGTTCCTTTTTGGAACCGGCCCCATCAAGGGGTTTGCCGTAACACTGTCCGCAGGTATTGTGATCAACCTCTTTACAGCCATATTTGTAACGCGAATCTTCTATGACTGGGCAATACCGGCAGGCAAACTCAATGATCTTGTCTTTATGCAGGTCATAAAAAAGTCTGTTATTGATTTCATAGGAAGACGCAAGATTGCGTTCTGTATATCAGGAGCCCTTGTTGCCCTTGGCATACTCGCCTTTGTCCAGATAAATACAGGCAATGCGAATCTCGGCGTTGATTTCGCGGGCGGCACAATGGTGCAGTATCGGGGCGACAAACCCTTTGCCCTTGACAGGGTCAGGGCGGCCCTTGAGGATGCGGGACTGGAGGGTTATACCCTTCAGGATGTGCCTGCGGAAAACGTGCTCATAGTGCGGGTAAAGAAATCAGTCGCGACCGTGGGCGACATTGAAAAACGTATTACCGCGGCCCTGAATGAACAGGTGTCTGATGTCAAATTCGAAATGGACAGCAAGACAGAGATAGGGTCGACAGTGAGCAGGGATCTGAGACACAAGGCCATTGTGGCCATACTTGTGTCCCTCGCAGGTATTATCGGCTATCTTGCCTTCAGGTTCAATGTCAGTTTCGGTGTGGCCGCGGCATGCGCCACATTCCATGATGTCCTGGCGGTCCTGGGGATTCTCTATCTCCTGAATGTTGAGATCACCCTGCTTATAGTGACTGCGCTGTTGACCCTCGCAGGCTATTCCCTTACCGATACAGTGGTTGTATTTGACAGGATCAGGGAGAACCTTCGCAGACACCAGAAAATGGATTTTGCCGGGATCATAAATCTCAGTGTAAACGACATGCTGGGCAGGACAATAATAACGTCTCTCACAACCCTTATGGTTGTTCTTACCCTCTATTTCTTTGGAGGCGTGGTTATTCATGACTTTGCCCTGGCCCTTATCCTCGGCATAATAATCGGCACCTACTCTTCCGTCTTTGTGGCAAGCCCCATTGTGTACACCTGGCACAAGGGAAAGGCTCCGAGATAGTGTCTGCGCTTAACTGTGTGTTACAACTCTCTGCCATGTCGGCAGGGAGCAATCATTTGAAGAGTGTTCCGGCGGTTGCCGTCTTCATCTCCCGCGTCTTTGAGGGAAATAGTCTGCCCCTGGATGGCAGTCATAATGCATTCGCAGGCGCATGGACCGGCTTGTAATAGAGGGAGGCAATTTCCTTGAAGGCAGGATAAGGATAAGCGGCGCGAAAAATGCCGCCCTGCCTGCCATGGCCGCGACCATACTGGCGGAGAGCGGAACATTCCGTCTCTCCAATGTGCCTGATCTGGTGGATATAAAGACCTTTTCCGGCCTGCTCCGGGACCTGGGGGCGGAGATAGGCGTTTCAGGCTCCGGCAATGAGAGGGTGATGACCGTTGACGCCTCGGGTATCTCTTCCTTTGAGGCCCCATATGACCTGGTCAGGAAGATGCGGGCCTCGGTCCTTGTCCTTGGCCCTCTTGTGGCGCGTTATGGCAGGGCAAGGGTTTCCATGCCCGGGGGGTGCGCCATAGGCGCCCGTCCAATCCTGTGGCACACGGCCGCTCTGGAAAAAATGGGCGCTGACGTAAGACTTGAACACGGATATGTTGATGTGGTCGCACCGGGCCTGACAGGGGCCCATATCTATTTTGACTCTCCCACGGTTACAGGCACTGAAAATGTAATGATGGCGGCTGTCCTTGCCAGGGGCAGAACTGTCATAGAAAATGCCGCGCGCGAACCCGAAGTGGTTGACCTTGGCATGATGCTGAACGGCATGGGAGCGCGTATAACAGGGCTTGGCTCGGAAATCCTTTCCATTGAGGGAGTAAAAAGACTTGACGCGGTTGACTGGCGCATAATCCCTGACCGCATAGAGGCAGGCACATACATCATGGCTGCCGGGGCGGCGGGCGGTGAGCTTGAGATTGAAGAAGCCGAACCGTCGCATCTTGACGCGGTAATTGCAAAACTGACTGAATGCGGCATGGATATCGTTGCGGATCAGTACAGGAAGACCCTCCACGTGTCACATCCTTCAGACACTCCCCTTTCCAGCGCTGACCTGATTACACGTCCATATCCGGGATTTCCCACAGACCTTCAGGCACAGTTTATGGCGCTTATGACCTTTGCCAGCGGACTGAGCGTTATAAAAGAGACTATATTTGAGAACAGGTTCATGCACGTCGGGGAGTTGAGGCGGCTTGGCGCCGATATAAGGGAAGATGGCAGAAGCGCCATTGTGGAGGGGGTGGAAGGCCTGAAGGGAGCCCCTGTCATGGCAACTGATCTGCGGGCCAGCGCGTCACTTGTTATTGCGGGACTTGCAGCCCGGGGGACCACTGTTGTAAACAGGGTATATCACCTTGACCGGGGGTATGAGCGCATGGAAGAAAAACTCGCCGCGGTAGGGGCTGGAATCATGAGGGTTGGCGAAGAGTGGATGCCTGACAAATGAGTGTGAGAGACGGCAATACCCTTTCAGACAGCTATGGCAGGCATCTGACCTATCTGCGCCTCTCTGTTACCGACCGTTGCAATCTGCGCTGCATATATTGTGTTCCACAGTCTGATTTCTCCCTTTTCCCGCAGGAAGATATATTGAGGTTCGAGGAGATAGTCCTCGTATGCAGGGCCTTTGCCCTGGCAGGCATTAAAAAGGTGCGGATTACAGGCGGTGAGCCCCTGGTCAGGCGGGATATCCTGGAACTGGTAAATTCCATTACCTCTGTTGACGGTATTGAAGAGGTCTGCCTGACAACCAATGGAGTGCTGCTTGAACAGTACGCTGACGGCCTGTATGAGGCAGGGGTGAGGCATGTCAATGTCAGTCTGGACACCCTTGACCCGGGAAAGTTCATGAGCATTACCGGCCATGACTGTTTTGACAGGGTATGGAGGGGCGTTATGAGGCTGGTTGATATGGGGTTCGGGCCTGTCAAGATAAACTGCGTTGTCATGAAGGGGCTTAATGATGATGAAATCCCTGCCATGGCGTTGTTGAGCCGCGATTATCCCGTTGATGTGAGGTTTATTGAATTTATGAGTGTGGGAAAGGGTAGCGCCTGGCAGCCTGCTTCCTTTATGAGCAGCATTGAGGCAAGGCAGGGTATTGAGGCGGTTGCCGGGCGGCTTGAGCCTTGCGGCGGAAGTCATGGAAGCGGTCCGGCCAGGATGTTCACCCTGCCCGGAAGCCCCGGGAGGATAGGGTTCATCTCTCCATTGTCAGACCATTTCTGCGCGTCATGCAACAGGCTCAGATTGACATCAGACGGAAGGCTCAGGCTTTGTCTTTTTTCTGACAATGAGGTAGATATAAGGGCAATGGTCAGAAAGGGGACAGGTGTGCGTGAACTGGCCGCCTTTTTTTCAGATGCGGTCGGCATGAAACCTGAAAACTATGAAGCCGCGGGCGCTGGAGTGCCGTCATGCGACAGACGAATGTCAAAGATAGGAGGTTGATGTGATGAAAAGGAACAGGTGGATTGCCGCGCTGTTTGTCTTGTGTCTGCTGATGCTGCCCTGCCATTGTCTTGCCGGGCAGCCTGACAGACTGGTTCAGGTCTCGACCCTTGGGGCCCTTCTCGCCGGAGTCTATGACGGGAATGTAAGCATAAGGCAGCTCAAGGAGTCAGGGGATTTCGGCCTTGGCACCTTTAACGGCCTTGACGGGGAGATGGTGTTTGTCGATGGGCATGTTTACCAGGTTCCTTCTGACGGACATGCGGTTGAACCCGCAGATTCAACCCTGGTTCCCTTTGCAGCGGTCACGTTTTTTCATGCCGATCGCGTTTTGCCAGTTGAATCGGGCATGGATTATGACGGCCTGAAAAGGATGCTTAAATCCCTCTTGCCGTCACGAAACATATTTTATGCGGTAAGAATAGATGGTAAATTCAGGACGGTCAGAACGAGAAGCGTAAAGCGGCAGCATAAACCTTACAGGCCATTGAGAGAGGTGGTTAAGGAACAGACAATATTTGACTTCAAGGAGGCGCGTGGCACTGTTGCGGGCTTTATATCTCCGCCCTGGATCAGGGGAATCAATGTCCCGGGATTTCATCTGCATTTTATTAACAGCAGGCGGGACGCAGGCGGTCATGTGCTGGCTTTTCAGGTGGAAGATGCCACTCTTCAGATTGATATTATTCATGATTTTTCCATGCTTCTTCCTGATGATCCGTTTTTTTATCACGCGGTTCTTGACGCTCCGGTGGCAGGGGATATAAAAAAGGTGGAGCACGAGGAACATAAATAAGGAGTGTTTTTCTGATGAATCATCATACAGGGATAATATTCCCGGGTCAGGGTTCCCAATATATTGGTATGGGCAGGGCCTTTTTTGACGGTCTGGAAGGGGCCGGTCATATGTTTGAAGAGGCTGAGGAGATAAGCGGTCTCCCGATCAGGGAGCTCTGTTTTAACGGTCCCCAGGATCAGCTTGTAATAACGTCCAATCTCCAGCCGTGCCTTGCGGTTGTGGATGCCGTATGCGGCATGGCTTTGAGGCGGGCGGGCCTGACGCCTGTCGCTGTGGCGGGGCATAGCCTTGGAGAGTATCCGGCTCTCTGGATGGCCGGGGTCCTTGAATTCGCAGACCTTGTGAGGCTTGTAATGGAACGGGGCAGGCTTATGGAAAACGCCGGTGGCGATACCGAAGGCGGGATGGCCGCCATCATAGGTCTTGAGCGGGATATTCTTGAGGCAGAGGTCAGGAAGGTCTCCGGAGATGGTGTGCTGGCAATCGCCAACCACAACTCCAGGGAACAGATTGTGGTGACAGGGGAAAAGTCAAGGGTTTCACAGCTTTGCAAGGCGGTGAAGGCCATTGGCGCCCGGGCCGTGCCACTCAGGGTGTCCGGGGCTTTTCATAGTGAACTGATGGGGCAGGCCGCCGGGATGTTCGCAGCCCTGCTTGATGATACTGTTTTCAATCCGCCTGAATGTCCTGTCTATTGCAATGTAAGCGCAATGCCAGAAAGGGATCCTGAGCGTATAAGGGCATTGATGAAGGATCAGATGTGCTCGCCTGTGAGGTGGTTTGATATTGTGAACAACATGCATTCAGACGGTATAAAGGTGTTTTTTGAGGCAGGTCCCAAAAAGGTGCTTTCCGGTCTTGTGAAAAAGAGTCTTGTGAATCCGGATGCTGCCCTGATATTCCAGGCCGATGACCCTGACGGAATCGCAGCGTGTATGGATGAAATAAAGAAAGCGGGAGAGTTGTAATAATGTTTCTGAACAGAAAAAAGACATCGGGTCTCAAGTGCAGGAAATGTGGCGCTGAACTCGCTCTGTGCGTCAAGTGAAGGTCTGTCGCCCTGAGGTGTCAGGGCTGCGGCAGGATTTATCAGATATCAGAGTATGCAGATGAGATGGACGAAGGAATGGAACGGATGCTTTCCATGTTCCGGTGTGACAGGGTGTGAGCCAGGGCACGTTCATGTGCGGGCGGTTTTTGCGTCAGGGATTTCCGGCATGCCCTGATTTTTGCTTCTTAAATTTGTTATAAACGAACTGAAAAACAGGTTGCCGGGGCTGACGCCGCTTTTCCGGCATGTTTTGTAATTTTGCCAACAGGGGTATTAGACCTCATGCTTGATTATCTTATAGATACCCATGCACATCTTGATATGCTTGAATCATCAGGAATGAGCGTGGAAGATGTCCTGGATGCCGCACATCATGCAGGAGTGGCCCAGGTCATGACCATAGGTATCGACGCGGAAAGTTCGGTAAGGGCCGCGGGTATTGCCGAAAAATATGACAATGTATTTGCGTCGGTGGGAGTGCATCCCCATGATGCTTCCGGAACAGATGATACGACATGGTCAATGCTGGAAGGGCTTGCCGGTTCCGGGCGGGTTGTGGCATGGGGGGAGATAGGTCTTGATTACGCCCGGATGCATTCTCCTGAAGATGTGCAGCAAAGGGTGTTCCGGCGGCAACTTGAGATTGCCCTGGGCCTTTCCATGCCTGTTATCATACATGACAGGGACGCGCATGACGATACGCTCCGCATACTGACCCCCTTTGCCGAAATGGGATTAAGCGGGGTGTTCCACTGCTATTCAGGTGACAGGGCAATGGCGCGCAGGGTGCTGGATATGGGTTTTTACATTTCCATTACCGGTGTGGTCACCTTCAAAAATGCCGGTGAGCTGCGTGACGTTGTCAGCTTTGTTCCCCTTGACCGTCTGATGGTGGAGACAGACTCCCCCTTTCTTTCACCTGTTCCCTTCAGGGGCAGGAAAAACGAACCGGCAAGGGTGCGTCTGGTGGCTGAGAAGATTGCCGGTATAAAGGACATTTCCACAGAGGAGGTGGCGTCTTGCACAAGCAGCAACGCAAGGGTCCTTTTCGGATTGCCCCGCCCCTGATTCTGGCTTCCGCGTCGCCACGACGGCTTGAACTGCTCTCTTCCGCGGGCATTGCCCCGGAGGTGGTGCCTTCGGGCGTGGATGAGCCGCCGCCTGTGCATGGAATGGACCCTGTTGTTTATGCCGCGTCCAATGCGAAGCTGAAGGCGGAAGCGCTCCTTCCGGATTATGACGGCAGGGTGATATTGGGAGCTGACACAATTGTTGTCCTTGATGGAGTTGTTTTTGGCAAACCGGTTGACATGGAGCATGCCGTGACCATGCTGACCGCCCTTTGCGGACGCACGCACAGGGTGGTGACAGCATGCCATGTCATTTTGCCTGGTGACGGCCAGGGCCATGAGATCGTGGTGGAGAGCAGGGTGTCCATGGCCTCTATGGATGACCGGATAATCAGGGCCTATGTGGAGAGTGGCGAGAGCCTTGACAAGGCAGGCGGTTATGCCGTCCAGGGCATGGGGGCGTTCATGGTGGAGAGGATAGAGGGCTCCTGCACCAATGTGATAGGCCTGCCCCTTTGTGAAATTGTCGGTTTCCTGGTTGAAAGGGGTGTGGTGAAAGTATAATGATAAGGGAGAATTATGCGTCTGTTCTTGAACTCGTCCGTTCTGCCGCGGTGCGTTCAGGCCGCGCTCCTGAGAGCGTGAAAATACTTGCGGTGAGCAAGACAAGGCCTGTTGCCATGGTGCGGGAGGCCTTTGAGGCAGGCCTTGTCATGTTCGGGGAGAATTATCTTCAGGAAGCGAGGGATAAACTTGCCCTGCTTGATGATATGAGAAGCCGCAGCAAATGGCACTTTATCGGTCATCTTCAGCGTAACAAGTCAAGGGCCGCTGTAAACCTGTTTGACTGCATCGAGACTGTTGAGAGCAGAAAACTTCTTGCCGCAATTGACCGGCACGCCGCGGACGCTGGCAAGGTGCAGTCAATCCTTGTCCAGGTCAACATAGGCGCTGATCCCGCGAAGTCAGGGCTTGCCGGGGAGGAAGTGGAGGGCTTTCTGGAAGATTGCGCTGAATGCGGGAATGTGTCGGTGGATGGTCTTATGACAATACCGCCTTTTGTGGAGAACCCGGAAGATAATCGGATGAATTTCAGGAAGATGCATTCCCTGTTCCGGGAGATGCGGGCACGGTTTGCGGGCAGGCTGCCGCTTGATGAGCTTTCCATGGGTATGAGCCGGGATTTCCGTGTGGCGATTGAGGAAGGGGCCACCATTGTAAGGATAGGGACCATGCTGTTCGGGCCGAGAAATGTTTCCTGACTTGAGGTATGTTCAGGGCGGCGGTTCAGACGCTGAAAATGTTATCTGGAGAATTGGATTATGTATGAGATATTTGTAAAAACACACTTTTCATCAGCCCATTACCTGAGGGATTATCCTGGAAAATGCGAGTTTCTGCACGGTCATAACTGGGAGGTTGAGGCAGGGGTGCGTGTGGAGAAACTCGATTCCCTCGGTATGGGGATCGATTTCAGGGATCTGAAGTCGGCGGTTGCTGTTATTATGAAGGAACTTGATCACAGGAATCTGAATGAACATCCAGCCTTTCAGGATGTGAACCCGTCGTCAGAGCATATCGCAGCCTATGTTTACAGGAGGCTTGGCGAGGAATTAAAGGATTTTTCCGGCGTGTCCCCAGCCTTTGTCACGGTTTACGAGACACCTGGGTCAGGGGTGCGTTATTTTGGGGAGTAAGGGCTTGACAAGCGGCGGACTGAATGTGACGGAGACGTTCTCAAGTATTCAGGGAGAGGGGCTTGCCATGGGCAGGCCCTGTTTTTTTATCCGTCTTTCAGGATGCAATCTCAGATGTAACTGGTGTGATACCAGGTATGCGTGGCGGCAGGGGGAAGAGCTTCCCCTGGATATGCTTGCGGCAAAGTGGCTTGATTCCGGCATCCCCCTCATCCAGATTACAGGCGGAGAACCCCTGTTGCAGCCTGCCATCCTGCCGCTTATGGAATATTTTCTGGAGCAGGGGGCAACGGTGCTGCTTGAGACCAACGGCAGTATTGATATCTCCCGCGTACCCGGTCGAGTGGTTAAGATAGTTGACCGCAAGACCCCATCAAGCGGCATGGTTGCCTGCTGGGCGGAGAGAAATGCGGGATATCTCAGGGCGGGGGATCAGTTGAAGTTTGTGCTTGGAGACAGGCAGGATTATGTGTGGGCGTGCAGGGAGCTTGAAAGGCTGAATCTCCGTTCAGGAGTCGAAGTGCTTTTTTCTCCGGTGGCCGGCAGGATGAATCCCGGAGAGCTGGCGGAATGGATAGTCGCCGACAGGCTTTCCGTGCGTTTCCAGTTGCAGTTGCACAAGGCGCTCTGGGGGCATCGCAGGGGAGTGTGATTTCCCAAAAGGATGGAAGGAACTTTGTGCATGGTTTGGGTAATTTTGTTGAGGTAATTTTCATTAAATACATTGACA
>CAYXYO010000209.1:0-3322 GCA_964469365.1 uncultured Desulfobacterales bacterium
ATGTTCCTTAAAGGCCTCATAGGAATACCATGAAAGAACACCTCCAACCACTACAAGGGAAACAGCAACAATTATATATATCTGTTTGAAAAAACGCACTATTCACCTCAAGGTATTTATCAAAAAATCTGACACCTGCGATCCTGTGGCCATGGGGCCAGGAGTGACAAAACATGCGTTATTGGCGGGACCACGTCAGAAGAAAAAGAGGTCAACATATTCAATATACTCAAAAGCTATCATTTATACATACATGTAATCTGTGATCCGGCAAAAGCTGACGGCATAAAGCGCGATACCCTAAAGGCGCTGTTTGGTCCTAACATGATGTAAAGACCAAACAGCGTAATGACACGAATACTGCCGACTTGCGGCAAACACTACTATTATTACAAGCGCGTTATAAGTTCAAGCACCTCCTCAAGCAGGGGAACCACTGTCTTGCAATATACATCAAACATGGCATTTACGCCTTCGCCACGCACGGCTTCTATGTCATGAACGGCAGCATGAAGCCTTGTGTGCACATCAGTTAACTGGGAAACAACCGACCTGTTGATATCAATCCCGTCAATGGCAGCCGATTCAAGCCACCTTCCCAGATCGCATTGTGACGCGTCGCGCTCCACTGAAGGAACCCTGCCGCAAAGAATATCATCAAGCAGCCTGGTACGCCACTGCATGTGCTTCATCCCCATGATATCCTTTATAATTGCCAGATCAGCCTTTGCGGTGGCATCACCAAGGACATGGGCGTCAATGCTGAACCCCCTGGTGGTTGTTTCTATGGTGTGAAAAATATCTTCCATGACCTGGTGAATCATCTTTATATACTCTATGACATTTTCAAAGGCATTGGCCTGGCCAGCCAGTTCCTCAGCAGCTATGTCCACATCCTTGACCGCGCCGGACGCCTGCTCGATATTCATGCCCACCTCGCCAAGGGTGGCTGTCTGCTCCTCCACCGCGCTGGCAATGGTATTAATATAATCATTTATGTTGTTCACCTTGGCAGAAATGTCAGACATGCTTTCAACCGCATGTCTGGTATCGCTCTGGATCATCTCGATTGTGGAGGTGATTTCTCCTGTCGCCTCGGCAGTCTGCCTTGCAAGCTCCTTCACCTCGTTGGCCACCACGGCAAAACCCTTGCCTGCCTCTCCCGCCCTTGCCGCCTCTATGGTGGCGTTAAGCGCAAGAAGGTTTGTCTGACTGGCGATGGTGCTGATTACAGAGATGATATTGTCAATTGCACGGGCGTTTTCACCAAGGCGGCCTACAAGATCGCTGCCCTCTGCCGCCTTGTCGGCAGCCTCACCAACAACGGAAACAGTCCTGGACACACTTTCGGAAATCTCCTGGGCCGCCACGTTCAACTGGTTCATGGACTCAACCACAAACTGGAGATTTTCTGACGCCCCATTGGAAGCGGTTGCCATGGAGCCTGACATCTCTATCAATGTCCCAGCCTTATCTTCGGTTGTATGTTGCACATCCTGGAGGGTGCGGGTACAGCTCCCCACGGCATCCGCCTGGACCTGGAGGGTGGCGACCGTGGTGCCGACATTGGCCATGATGTTGCCACTGTAAGTGGCAATCTCCCGTATTTCCGGAATGGCGTTTCTGTTTACATCACTCGATTCATCTATCTTTTTGGACGCAAGTTTTCCCATAACCCTTTTCAAATGTCCCAAAGGAGAGGTGACAAAATATTTATTGGATATGCCAATAATAACTGTAAGAATTACCAGAAAAAAGGCAACTACTGCCATATAGAGAATGCTCTTGTCCCGGATGATATCACTTATGAACGCAATGGACTCCATACACAATATCACGGCGGCAGGTTTTCCGTCGACATCCTTTACAATAATCGTTGTGATTATATGGTTGTCGCCCTTGAAAAGCATCTCCCTGCCAAAGGCGTCATCAAGAAATTTTTCAAAATCGCCTTGATACACTGCGGTTTCATCAGGCCCTGTATGAAAAAAACGCACAAACTTGCCAAAACGCCGCAAGTCGGCGCCGGCTATTGATGTGTCAACCACATCGCTCTTTGTAAACAGGGACAAGGTTTCCACCCCTTTCTGGGAAGCCAGGAAATCTTTTACCACAGACTGCAGGGTTGCAAAAACCTCTACACTGCCAACAGGCTTGCCGTCACTGCCTGGCGCGAACACCGGAACGACACCCCTCACAGGCACTCCTCCACGCCCAGGCTCTATGGTTATTACCGGTCTGCCTGTTTCCAGCACCCTGCTTACAGAATGGCGAAAGGAGGAAAGGTCGTCTCCATGCTTGTCCGGCTTCCAGACCCGGAGAAATGAACGGCATGGAGGCACGTGAAAATGTATTTTTAAGCCATAAGCAGCATCCTTGTTAATCTTTGAGGACAGAGGTTGCATTATACGCAACAGCCCTTCCCTGTCCTGCTCTGCCATGAGCTGCCTCACATCCGGTCTGGATGCGATCAAACTGGCCATGGCCATGTTGCTGCGCCCGGTCGCCCTGATGACCTCGCCCAAACTGTGTTCAAGGCTGACAGACTGCTCAACTGCCATCTCTTCCAGTTTCATCAAAGATGACCAGTTGATGGCCATTCCGGCTACGCTTACTATTACCATAACCACAAAGACCACGGCCACGATCCTTGCGCCCAGAGAAATGGCATTGATACGGTTTATCAATCCTCTATTCTTCATTATCTTTATCTCCCTATCCGTTATAAAACATGGTTAACTTCCATAATTAAAGCCGTTAGCCGTCCCCCAAAAACAACTCTTAATTCATAATAAGACATTTTTCGTCTTTTTTTGCTTTAAAAAGGTTGATTTTTTCTATTTCCGTTTATATTATCGTGAGTCAATCAGGATAACATTAATTTTTAAAAAATTCCGGCAAAAAATAATTTCAGATTTTCGGAACAAAATGAAAATGCCTGATACGGCAAACACCCTACATGAAGGACGACTACCATGGCAATTGAACTATTCAACGACGGCAACCACAAGTGTATAAAATTTGACGACCTGACACCAGAGGGCGAAATTCCTGCAAACCAGTTCATGATAGTCCATGACAAAAGGGGAGCTCTCCTTGACCCGGGCGGCAACAAATTATTTTCACAGCTCAGTATGGAGATAGCCGTATACGCGCCTCCGCAACGGCTTGATTACCTCATCCTCTCCCATCAGGACCCTGACGTTGGAGCAGGGCTTAACGGCTGGCTTCTCATGACGGATGCCAAAATCGTCATATCAGCGCTCTGGACAAGGTTTATTCCCAACTTCTGCACAAGCAGCTTTGCGGAAAACCGCATGAT
>CAYXYO010000210.1:0-15941 GCA_964469365.1 uncultured Desulfobacterales bacterium
CTTATGCCTATGCCGATCTTCTGCCTGTTGCTGTTCATGGCCATGCCTCCGGTATTTCTGAACCCTGTTCCCTATGGATAAAAGAATAACAGTATGGCATGGGCTTTACAAGAAATGGACTAAAGGATTGTTATGTTGCCACAGGAGCGATGTAACCAGAACTGCCCATAATCCTGATGCATCAGCAATATATGCAGTAATGGCGCATAACAGATCCCCCTTTTGCCGCTTCCGAGCATGGAGACACGGTTCCCGTTTGCGGCAGTTAGCCGGCTGTTGGAGTCAAGTCGTCATGCTGCAGGTATCCGAATTTTTTCAACACCTGAATCCATCCCGGCGCATTGCGTTTTACCAGTAGCTCCTCATAATTGATGCCAGGCTCCCTGTAAGCTGCCCGCTTCTTCAAAAGTACAAAAATTATACAATAATCAGGCGGAAGATATAATCATTGCCGTCCAGACATCAATGTGCCACGATTTCTCGTAATACTGGTCTTTTTACCGTGCATTCTACTGTATAGTATGAAATAATCGGGGGGTGGCAAGATGCCTTGCCATGAAAGTTTGAATTATGTCAGCGCCCCCTGACACATCATGCTTATTCACGCGCTGACAGGTTGGAGCTTCGCAGGCGTTCCCTGATCTATCATTCCTGCAAAGCTAGCTGAATTTTTCGCCGGGTTCCAGCTTCCTGCCCCTGAGGAAATCAGCACATGACATCCTTCTTTTGCCTGGATACTGTATTTCACGAACTCCGACTGTCCCGTCGCCTGACGCTATAACAATTCCATCGTTTCTCAAAGAAAGAACTGTTCCTGGTTCGGTATCCGGAGGATTCGGCATGTTTACGGTAAATGGCGCGTAAAGACGTATTCTCTGGCCGTTCCACTCTGTCCAGCATCCAGGCGAGGGATCAAATGCCCTGATTCGCCTGTTGATCTCGTCGGTTGGCATTGTCCAGTCAATATGAAACATCTCTTTGCCTATTGGCGGCGCAAGTGTGATGCCATCTTCAGGCTGCCTTACTGCCTGAAGCCTGCCCTTTTCAAGAAGGTCAAGGGCCTGTATCAAAAGCCTTCCTCCGGTAACCGCCATTTTTTCAAACAGGGAACCCCCTGTCTCTTCACCGGTCAGAGGAAAGGCTTCCTGAAGAAGAATGTCGCCTGTATCCATGCCCTTGTCCATCTTCATTATTGTTATGCCGGTTTCCCTGAGCCCCCTGAGAATCGCCCACTGAACAGGCGCGGCCCCTCTCAGGGCAGGCAGCAAGGAACCATGTATGTTGATGGGCATTATCCGGGGAACGTCAAGAAGTTCCTGTGGAAGTATCTGACCAAAGGCGGCAACAACAAAAAGGTCAGGGGCCAGCGTCTTCATCCTGTCAAGGAATTCCGGTTCCCTGACCCTTGCCGGTTGCAGAACAGTGATGCCTGCGTCAGCGGCCACTTTTTTCACCGGTGAAGGAACTGTTTTCCTGCCGCGTCCCCTTGGCCGGTCAGGTTGGGTTACCACCGCTGATATGCTGTCAGGGCCGGCAAGAAGCCTCTTCAGGGCCGGCACCGCAAAGTCAGGCGTTCCCATGAAAACTATATTGAATCTGCCAATTTTATTCATCTTCACCCATTTCTTCCGGGACAAGGAGGTCACCAGGCCTTATCTTGTTCCATTTTTTTCTGAACATGGTTTTTTTTAGTGAGCCTAACCTCTCAACAAAACATATTCCGTCAAGGTGGTCTATCTCATGCTGAATACACCTGCCCAACAGTCCGTCAGCCTGAAACAGCAACTCCCTGCCGTTCAGGTCATATCCCTTCACTTCCACTGCGGCAGGCCGTTTGACCTTGGCAAAATAGCCTGGCACGCTCAGGCAGCCCTCTTCTCCATCTTCGCTGCCTTCGCTGTCGGTAATTTCAGGATTGACCAGGGTCAGAGGTTTGAACGCAGGGTCGGCGTGTGAACAGTCTATTACAACAAGCCGGTGCAGGAGCCCCACCTGATTGGCTGCAAGCCCTATCCCCTTGGCAAGATACATGGTTTTCAACATCGCATCTGCTGTTTTTGCAATGTGTTCGTCTATGTTCTCTACCGGTTCGGCAGGTCGGGCAAGTATTTTATTGGGATATACAAGTATGTTCATAATGTTTACTTATGATTGCATGGAATGGTTGTTAATGCCTGCCCTGTTCATAACAAAAAAACTGGCTGTTTTCATTGGTACCATTTCCCATGTTATGCCGGATTGTTGGAAATGCAGAATCAGGAGTGAGCTGTCATCCGGACAAACAGGCTCTGAACCGAGTCTTATGTCTGACAAGATAGTACTATCTGTATAATATAGAATACTCCTGTCGCTTCATCAACTTTATTTATTGACAACACACCTGTTGAATTTTCCGGATATCGAGATATTACGTAAAGGGGATTTTACACCTTGCGCGGGCTGTGCAGGGATGGTGAAATTTATTATACTCAACCGGACTCCGCAGACCGACCTTTACCAAGGCCGCCTTGCGGCATTAACAGGTTTTCAAGGTATTTTCAAAATATGGCAGGCACAATCAAACCTGAACTTGGTTGCCGTGCAAGGCGTAAAAATGGAAACAGCGCGTTATGTCCCCTGAATCAGCATGGATAATACAGAAACTCACTGAAACAGCCGGAGCCCTGCCGCTCTATCTTGCGGGCGGAGTGGTACGGGACTGGCTGCTCGGCAGACAGCCGGTGGATATTGACGTGGTGGTGCCGTCAGGTTCCCTGGAGGCGGCTTCAGCCTTTGCCAGGGCCACTGGCGGCACCCTGGTTCCCCTGGATGAGAGGGAAGGCGTGGCGCGTGTCGTGGCAATGGGCCGCGCCATTGATTTCAGCCGTTTCAGAAAGGGGGCCGGCACCATTGAGCAAGACCTGCTGAAACGGGATTTTTCCATAAACGCCATGGCGGTCGCCTTTGAAGACGCACATGATATCATTTCCATGGACCACCCTGACAGCAATGCCATCAATACGCTGAAAACCCGGCTTGTCGACCCGCTCGGCGGTTTAAGGGATCTCGCTGAAAAACGGTTGCGGGTTACGGGAAAAGACGCTTTCGCGGAAGACCCCCTGCGCATAATGAGGGCCTTCAGGTTCGCTGCCACATATGGCCTGGAAATTTCACCTGACACAGTAACGATGATAAAAAAGGAGGCTGACAGGCTGAACCTGCCCGCCATGGAACGTATAAATCATGAGCTTGACCTGATAATGCGGTCCGCGCGCGCAGGCCGGATGTTCATGGCCATGGAAACGCTTGGCGTCCTTAAAATAATCATACCGGAGACAGAAGAACTGACAGGGGTGGAGCAGCCCGGTTTTCATCATCTTGACGTATCCGCACACTGTCTCGCCGCCCTGTCTGTAATGGATGAGCTGGTTGATGATCCGGCCAGCGGATTTGCCAGGCCCGAACATTACAGGACGTGGCTGAACGGGAATGGCAACCGTATTGCCGCCCTCAAATGGGCTGCCTTCACCCATGATTTCGGCAAGCCGCGCAAAAAAAAGATGAAAGATGGACGAATCACCTTTTACAACCATGACGCAGAGGGCGCTGACATGGTCAAAAAACTTGCTGCAAGGCTGCGCTGGCCCCACAGGGAACGGGACTTCACTGTCTCGCTTGTAAGGCTGCACATGCGGCCATTTCACCTGCTGACACCTTTCGGCAAGGGCCAGCTTACCAAAAGGGCGCTGACGCGCCTTCTCCATGCCACAGGCCCTGATTATCCAGCCCTTTTTCTCCTGGCCATGGCTGACAGCAAGGCGGGATGCGGCCCTCTCAAGCCCCCTGACCTGGATAACACCCTTGACGCCCTGGGCATGAAGGTGCATGAATATTTCCTGAAAAAATTCAGCCCCGCTGTCTCATCTCCAAGGCTGCTTACCGGCAATGACATTATGAAAACATTTCGTCTCGCCCCCGGCCCCCTGATAGGAAAACTGCTCGATCTGGTTGAAGATGCCACGATAGAAGGTAAAATTACAAGCAGGAAGGCAGCAGAGGAGTATATTGAAAAATGTCTGGGGAAGCTTACCTGAGTCTCAACCGTTTTCTGCGGGAACGGTTTGGAGAACGGGTTCAGAAAATCCCCCTGGACGCCGGACTCGGTTGTCCCCATCGCCTGACCGATGGCTCCGGGGGCTGCATTTTTTGTGACGGCAACGGCTCAGGCACAGGGGCATGGCGCAGGGGAATGACCATCAGGGAACAGATGAAAAGGGGAATAAAGTGGGGGCTGAGACGTTACAAGGCGCGGAAATACATGGCATACTTCCAGTCCTGGTCAAACACCTTCGCTTCCCCTGAAAAGCTGCGCGCTCTCTATTCAGAGGCCCTTGAGGATGAAAGGGTGGTGGCACTGGCCATAGGCACCCGTCCTGACTGCGTGGACAGGAAACGTCTTGATGTTATCGCTGAAGTAGCCAAAGACAGGATGGTGTGGCTGGAATACGGACTCCAGAGCGCCTCTGACAAAAGCCTTGACATGCTTAACAGGGGACACACTGTGGAGGATTTTGCAAACGCTGCGAAACTCACGCGAACATACGGATTCATGATATGCGCTCATATCATCTTCGGGATACCTGGCGAAACCCGTTCAGACATGTTGGGCACCACAGATTTTCTCAGGCAACACGCAGTCAATGGAGTAAAATTCCATCAGCTTTTTGCAGTGCGCGGCACCAGGCTCCACAGGATGTATCAGGAAAAGATGTTTTTTCCCATATCATTTGAAGACTATGTGGATGTAACCGCCGCGGCCATCAGACGACTTGGCGGCGACACAGTTGTCCATAGACTGTCCGGAGACCCGCCGCCGGGAGAAATCGCTGTCCCGGAATGGTCTCTTGACAAAAGAAGGATTGCGGCAGCAATACATGACAGGCTTGGAAAAACGCCCTGAAAAACCGGATTTCCCGATTCAGCGCAACGGGCGACAAAACCAGAAAACCAACATATTGAACAGATGTGGGCATCTTTCATTAAAACCTTGTTGACAAAGGAAACCTGACATGCGAAGTTGCCTTGTCTGAATGTTAAAAGGAGAAATGTCATGACACGTTTTCCTGCTGTGGCCGGACGCTTTTACAGCGCCGACCCTGTGGCCCTTGCCAGTGAGATAAAAGGCTACCTCCATGACTGTCCTGAAAAGACGGACGCCATGGCCATAATATCTCCACATGCCGGTTTTATCTATTCGGGACATGTGGCGGGCGCGGTATATTCCTGCGTGGAAATCCCTGACAGGGTCATAATACTTGGCCCCAACCATACAGGCATCGGGGCCATGGGCGCCGTAATGGCAAAGGGTGAGTGGGCCATGCCCATGGGCATGACGCCCGTGGATGCCGAAGTCGCCTCGGCAATAGTTGAACGTTCAGTTCCCCTTATACCGGATACCTCGGCCCACATGCATGAACATTCACTTGAAGTCCAGCTCCCCTTCCTTCAGTATATCAACCCGGACATAAAAATTGTGCCCATCTGTCTTGGTCCCTTCTCACTGGAAGAGTGTGTTGAAATCGGAAATACAATAGCCGATGTGGTGGAAGAACAAAACGACCGGACCCTGCTCGTTGCAAGCAGTGACATGAGCCATTATGAACCACAGGCGCAAGCCGAAAGAATGGACGGCATGGCCCTTGAAAAAATCAGGAAAATGGATCCTGCCGGACTTTGGCACACAGTAAAATCCGCTCACATATCAATGTGCGGCATAATTCCGGTCACAGTCGCCATGTTCGCGGCCATCAGGCTGGGAGCAACCAGGGCGGATATTGTAAAATATGCCACTTCAGGCGATATCTCAGGCGACTATTCCAGTGTCGTAGGTTATGCCGGATGTATAATCTCCTGAAAATTTCATGGCTATAAACACAAGAACAGGATTATTCAGATGAATTTGCTAAAAGGCATGTTAAACAGGGCCGCGGAACTTTACCAGAAGTATCTCCCACGGGAACATCAGGTCAGGGATACCGTGCTGCACAAGATCATTGGAGAGAGACTTTTTGACGACGCCCTGTGGAAGCCTGAAAAACGGAGCATAATACATGCGGTTACCATGGGAATATTCGTGGCCTTCACCCCAACAATAGGCATACAGATGGCCATTGCCGGCATCTGCGCCTTTTTAATGAGGGTAAATATCCCGTCAGCCATACTTATGGTCTGGATCAGCAACCCTGTAACAGCCATACCCATATATTCCATGGAAATCAAAGTGGGTTTCATGGTCCTGGGAAACGGGGAAGGATTCAGACAGATACACGAGATGAAGGACCTGCTGTACTATATTGAGCCTCTGGCAGTTGGCACACTGATAACAAGCACTTTCCTTGCCGCCCTTGCATTTATCATAATGACCCTGTTCTGGGATGTGGCCGAGTCCGCATGGAACAGGAAGCATTCTTCCTCTGAAAAAACCTGAAAAGCAAAAACCGGCGCTGGCTGCTTCAAATACACACTGTTTGTGTCAAATCCTGAAAAGCAGACAATTTGACTCCATACTAAAATGAAAACGCCAGGCGGAAACACCACAAGGAGCACTTTCGCAGCTCGCACAGGCAGGAGTCAGATTCATCGCCCCACTTGCCATGCCCGGACGTTATGATTATATTCCCCGCCGTTATCTTGGGACTGTCAAGAAGGGAATTCTCTTTACAGGCCACATAATATTTAATATTGCATTATAAATCAAGGAGTTAAATATATGCCATCAGAAAAAATCACAGATTCATTCCTTCAGGAAATCTTTCCTCCGGGCAGGGACAATGAATTCTTTGAGGCCCTTTACGGCGGTGCCGAGGCAGGGGCCTTTGACATCAGCCTCAAGATGAACAGTTTTAATCCCTCATCAAACACATTGCATATGGAATTTCGTCTTACAGAACGACCCGGCATGTGCATGGCCTGCAACCTTACCTATGGCCTTCCTGAGGTGTTCAAACGTCACCCTGTCATAAACGCGGCAGGCATCGCAGAGGCCATTGAGAAAAAACTCATGCCTGAATGGAAGGTCAAGGAGTGGAGGCTGGGCTCAACCATCGCGTCAAACCCCAAAATAAACTCAATACCATTTATCATCAGTCTCACACCCGGTGAATGACATCGCGGCACACTCTTCCCTGATGTCTTGCCAAACGTGCATGCATGGCCCGTGGAGGCAACTGTTACTGCCTGTAATTATAGTTCTTTTTACTGCCTCATTGTTGTTTGCAGAAAACGCGGGGACTACTCCCCTGCCTGTGACGCAACAGACACCTTCTCCAGACAGCAAAAAACAATCCGGAACAGATAAGGTCGGCCCACATACAGTATATACAGGCCCCATGGATGAATACAACCGTGGCAATCCTCGCTCTGCCATGGAAGGATTCCTTAAATATGCCTCCAAGGGGAAGTTCGAAACAGCGGCAAAGTATCTTGACCTGAGATATCTGCCAAGGCATATTGCCCGCATATCCGGAGAGGAACTGGCCCGCCAACTCAAGATCATCCTTGACCGCAGCGGAGCCTTGATAGACCTTGACCACCTAAGTGCTGCCCCGGAAGGTTTCAAAGACGACAGTTTGCCACCTTACAGGGATTATGTAGCCAGAATCAGGGCAGACAACAGGGGCGTGGATATCCTGCTGCAACACGTACCGCGAAAAGACGGCATCCTGATATGGAAAATTTCCAACAGCACGGTGGCGCGCATACCTTATCTTTATTCCATCTACGGTTACAGCGCCTTTGAGGAAAAAATCAGCCGTTTTTTTCCTGACATTCAACTTGCTGGATGGCAACTGTGGCAATGGGGCCTTTTTGCAGCCCTCTTAGTGGCGGCATACATGGCTATATGGCTGCCCACATGGTTGCTCAGCCTGTTTATAAAACGCAGGCAACGCAGTTTGTCTGAAAAACTTGCCGGTTTTATCACCGGACCCCTCCGCATCCTGCTCTGGTATATTGCCATACGCATTATCCTTGTCAACTATGTAAAGCCTTCTGTTGAGATACAGGAACTGACCAGGTCCCATACCATCGGCATATTCGCCTTTACCTGGGCGGCCCTATACGCCATTGACATATTAACAGGCATAATAAAAATAAAACTTTGCAAAAATGGCAGGGACTCAGCCACGGTTCTCCTGAAGCCTGTCAGGACCTTTACAAGAAGCATTATCATTACCATTGCGCTTCTCGTATGGCTTGACAATCTTGGCATTAAGGTAAGCGCCCTTATCGCCGGCCTTGGAGTCGGCGGTATTGCCGTGGCCCTGGCGGCACAGGACACGCTCAAAAACCTCCTTGGCACCATAATGATTTTTCTCGATAGTCCCTACAAGGTAGGTGAGCGAATCGTTGTCAAGGGACATGACGGAGAGGTAGAGGAGATAGGATTGCGTTCCACACGGATAAGACTCCTTACCGGCCATCTGTCCCACATACCCAATGATGAAATGGCGCGCAGCGATATTGAAAACATTGGACGTCGGCCACACATACGCAGACGTGAAAATATCAGACTGGCCCTGGATACCCCACCGGAAAAAATAACCAGGGCCGTATCAATAATTCGTGACCTGCTTAACAAACATGAAGGAATGAATCCTGCGAATCCTCCCAGGGTATTCTTTGACAAGTTCACCCCGGATGCCCTGAATATAGTAATATTTTACTGGTATCATCCACCGGAATACTGGGACTTCCTGGCCTTTTCGGAAAAATTGAACATAGCCATACTGGAGCAGTTCAAAAAAGAGAATATCCGGCTCGCACCGCCATCACACCGTATTATCCTTAACGGGATATCTGAAAAAGAAGCATACTATCAATGCCATACCAATTAAATTCATCAATTCTTGAATAGATGCAACCGCCAGGTGGACCATAGTGATAAAACTTTCATCATTTGATGTACAAAAAATTGTTGTACAAAAAATAGGTGCTACTTCAGAACAAATGGAAATATATTCAGTTACTGAAAAATAGCAGCTTGACTTTTGTTTCTTTTTTAATTAAAAACCTCTGATGCTCCCATGTGGAGCGTTGTGATCCATTTGAGAATCAGATACAGGAGTATACAGATAATGAAAACACCTCTGCCAAAGGTTGATGAGATAGATCGTAAATGGTATGTGCTGGACGCTGAAGGGCAGGTGCTTGGACGCATGGCAAGCATGATAGCGTCAAGGCTCAGGGGCAAGCATCGTCCTGATTTCACCCCCCACCTCGATACCGGCGATTTTATTATTGTAGTTAATGCTGAAAAGGTAAAGCTGACCGGCAACAAACGGGAAGACAAGCTGTATCACCGTCATACAGGTTACATGGGCGGGCTGAAAACAGTAAACGCCGCCAAAATGCTGGAAACAAGACCTGTGGACGTGGTAAGACTCGCTGTCAAGCGCATGCTCCCAAAAACAAAACTGGGCCGGTCCCAGCTGGGCAAGCTGAAGATATACGCAGGCCCGGAACATCCCCATGCCGCCCAGATGCCAGAACAGCTTGTGCTTGGCAATTAACTGACAGACCAGGAATTCAGATATGGAAGAAAGATTTTACGCAACAGGCAAAAGAAAATCGGCAGTCGCCAGGGTGTGGCTTTACGCAGGCAGTGGCAATATAGTTGTAAACAACAAACAGTTTGATGACTACTTTGACCTGCCGACAGCAAGAATCATTACCGAACAGCCCTTTACCGTCACAGACACAAAGGAAAAATTTGACGTTCTGGTGAATGTGCGCGGCGGGGGAAAAAGCGCCCAGTCAGAGGCCATACGCCACGGAATTGCCAAGGCCCTTCAGGTAATGGACCCTGAACTCCGCACACCTCTCAAAAAGGCAGGGCTTCTCACCAGGGATCCAAGGCGCAAGGAGAGGAAAAAGTACGGACTTGCCGGGGCCAGGAAGAGTTATCAGTATTCAAAACGTTAAAATTCCCGGGGCAGGTCTGCCTCAAAGAGGTGTGTGGCTGCGACAGCCCGCGCCTTGAAAGAGAAAAATCATGGGGAAGCGCGAGCTTCCCCTTTTTTGTTAATTGACATAACCGGACCTGTTATAGGTTCAGGGCAAACAGGTAAAGGAACGAACAATGAAAGTCAGGGCCGCGATAGTAGGAGGTTCGGGTTATACAGGCGTTGAGCTTTTAAGGATTCTTGCTCTTCACCCGGAAGCGGAGGTGACGGCTGTCACATCAAGGCAGTATGCAGGGAAGAAGGTGACGGAAATTTTCCCATCCCTTCACGCCTTCCATGACCTTGAATTTATCACTCCTGATACGGAACAGGTGGCGGCAGACGCGGATGTGGTGTTTACCGCTGTCCCACACCAGACAGCCATGTCCATTGTGCCGGGGTATCTTGAGGCAGGCTGCCGGATTATTGACCTTTCTGCGGATTTTCGCATACGTGACAGGGCAATATATGAGAAATGGTACCAGGAGCACAGCGCTTCACAACTTCTCAAAAGGGCTGTTTACGGCCTGCCCGAGATATATGGCAGGGAGATCGCCAAAGCAGACCTCACGGCAAATCCCGGCTGTTATCCCACCAGCACCAGTTTGCCGCTTTATCCCCTTCTCAGGGAAGGCGTAATTACAGGAGAAGGCATAATAGTCGACTCCAAATCGGGCACAAGCGGCGCCGGACGCGGCGCATCAGTGGCCACCCTCTACTGCGAAGTAAACGAATCCTTCAAGGCTTACAAGCTGGAAGGACACAGACATACGCCTGAGATAGAACAGGAACTTTCCGTGGCGGCAGGCAGGGAAACAGTTATAAACTTCACCCCTCACCTTGTACCCATGAACCGGGGCATACTGACCACATCCTATTCCATGTCCGACCGCCCCACATCCACCGGTGAACTCCTCGATATCCTGAACAGTTTTTACAGGGATTCCAACTTTGTAAACATCCTGCCTGAGGGGACCTTCCCATCTGTATCCAATGTTCGGGGCTCCAATTTCTGTGATATAGGCATCCGCCATGATGAACGCACAGGCAGGGTAATAGCGGTTTCAGTCATAGACAATCTGGTAAAGGGGGCATCCGGACAGGCCGTGCAGAACATGAACATCATGTTCGGACTGGCGGAAGAGACAGGTCTTCGCATGCCTGCCCTCTATCCGTAACCATTCCTGCCCGCTCCCTTGCCATGCACCATTGTTGAAGATGGCGAACGCCCGGTTGCATGCCAGACGGCAAGAAGATGAAGCGTAACATAAAACTTCTGCTCACCTATGACGGCTCCGCCTTTCACGGATGGCAGTCCCAGCCTGACAGACGCACTGTTCAGGATGTCCTGGAAGATGCGGTAGAACGGCTTACCGGCTGCCGTTCAGGAGTTTGCGCCTCTGGCAGAACCGACGCCGGAGTCCACGCGGAAGGGCAGGTGGCAAATTTTCATACAACATCAGCTATCCCGCTGAAGGCATTCAAACATGGACTTAACAGCCTGCTTCCGGCAGACATGTCAGTGCTTGACGCTGAAGAGGTGGAATACGATTTCCATGCCATTGGAAGCTGCAAGGAAAAAGAGTACGAATACCGCATCCTCTACTCTTCAACACGACAGCCACTGTGGCGCAAACGCGCCTGGCGGCGGGCCGAACACCCTGACATTGCCGCAATGCGTCGAGCCGCCGGACATTTTACAGGAACCAGGGATTTCTCAAGTGTGAGGGCAAGCGGCTGTTCAGCCCGCCATTCAGTGCGTACAATAACCCTGTGCGATATAAGGCGGGAACCGGTTTTTTCAGGCTATCCTGCCGATGGATTCCTTATTGTTGTCAGGATTGCGGCCAACGGCTTTTTACGATATATGGTGAGAAACATAACGGGATTACTGGTCGAGGTCGGCGCTGGAAGGCGTTCCGCAGACGATATCCCGGCAATACTCGAAGCACGTGACCGTTCAGTTGCGGGAATTACAGCCCCTGCCCATGGTCTTTATCTCAAAAGGGTGATATACTGACAGGGATTTTGTCCTGACAGGTCTGTTGACCTTTTGAGTCAGGGCCGCAAATGCCCTGGCAACGCCCTGTCTTGCCAAAATCTTAACAGAAATTTTAAAATTACTTTAAGGAGAACACAAGATGTCCTGGACAGCACCAATTTCACAGAGAATACAGGCCCTGAAACCGTCCCCTACCCTTGCCGTTGACGCCAAGGCAAAGGCCATGAAGGCCCAGGGTATGGACATTGTGAACCTTTCGGCTGGTGAACCTGACTTTGACACACCTGAGCATATAAAGGAAGCCGCCATAAAGGCAATACAGGAAGGCTTCACAAAATATACTGCGGTGGGCGGTATAGTTGAGCTGAAACAGGCCATAGCCGCCAAGCTGGAACGCCAATATTCCGCAACGTACAAAGAAGAGGAAATCATGGTGTCAACAGGCGGCAAACAGGTGCTTTACAACATCTTCCAGGCCATCCTTGATCCTGGTGACGAGGTAATCATCCCTGTACCTTACTGGGTCTCCTACCCGGCCCTGGTTGAACTTGCGGGCGGCGTACCCGTTTATCTCCAGACAGAGGCGTCCACGGGTTTCGCCCTTGACATGGAAGCCCTGAAAAAACTTGTAACCGACAGGACAAGGGCCATAATACTGAACAGCCCCTCCAATCCCACCGGCGCGGCCTACATGGAAAATGACCTCCGGGCCGTTGCGAAACTTGCCATGGAAAAGAATTTTGTCGTTGTAACAGATGACATCTATGATGAAATCAGGTTTGACGGACATGGTCCGGAGAATCTGCTCTCCTTCTGTCCGGAGGCAAGGGAGCATACGGTTATCGCAAACGGCGTCTCCAAGGCCTATGCAATGACCGGCTGGCGCATAGGGTATCTCGCAGGCCCTGCCCATGTAGTAAAAGGGTGCATGAAGATACAGAGCCAGAGCACATCAAATCCCAACTCCATTGCCCAGAAAGCGGCAACTGCCGCCCTGGCAGGCCCCCAGGACTGTATCGCGGTAATGCAGAAGGCCTTTCTTGAACGCAAAAACTATATCTGCGACCGTCTGAACTCCATGCCATCCATCACATGCGTTGAACCCAGGGGAGCGTTCTATGTGTTTCCTGACATATCCGCATTCTATGGCAGAAAGGCAGGCGACACCAGAATAGAAAATTCCCTTGATTTTGCAGACTATCTCCTTGAGTCAGCGAAAATTGCTTCCGTACCCGGCATAGCCTTTGGTGATGACAGGTTTATACGCTTTTCCTATGCCACAGACATGAAAACCCTGGAAGAGGGAATGAACAGACTGGAAGAGGCAGTTGAAAGAATAGGGTAAAAAAACATTTTCCTGCCACCTGGAACTTCATGTTTGTCTCCATTACTTAATCATGATAAAATTCATGAATGGAGAAAACAACATGCAGATAAATTCTGGTCAACTGTGTCTATTTGCTTTATTATAAAAGAAAATAGACATGATCCATGCTGCATCTGTTGATGTAAAATGATTTGTGCATTTATTGTATATCCAACCCGTTTGTTCAAGGGGAAACTGCCCAAAACCGGTTTGCCTGTCATGCCGGCAAGACGGTTTCAGCCATTTCTCCTGAACACTTCATGTCAAGGTGTTTGAGCACCATTACCAACAGTAACCAGGAGGATTTATGAAAAGGAAAACACAGTTGCAAATTTTGTCCATGCTCGCCGGGATAATGCTGTTTTTCGCGTCAAATGCCGCTGCGGGCAACAATGTTGTTGTTGTGCCCTTAGGTGGAAGCGCCGAAGGAAATGCCACCGCCGCTGACGTTATTGAAGGTAAAACATTTTCCAGCAAAGCCGCTGGCAAAGGCGTAAGGGGCACATTGAAGGTTGCTGACAAGGGGATTGTATCAATACATTTTTCAGCCTTTACCCCTGCCGATGACGGCTATACCTTTAAAACAGACCCAGCGGATACCCCATACGGCAAATATCTGGCAGCCCAGACACCTAACCTGCAATTCTGGATGGCACCTGTATATCTGCCTGACGGAGCAACCGTCACCAAGTTTACTTTTTACTGGGCCAATACATCATCAAGCGTTGCCGGCAGCGCGACCCTGTATCGCACCGACTTCAAGGGGAATGAAGATAAAATGGCGCAAATTACAGCCGTAGTAGACACCCCCGATCCCACCTCCAGCCATGAAGACACTATTAACTATGCCACTGTTGATAACACCAATTACGACTATTACATCTGGCTCCGGTTGAGGCAGGAAAACGGAGAGGTCAGGGCGTACGGGGCAACGGTTGAATACAATCTGCAATAACGCCAATTACATCTTTACGGAATGCCGCATTTACCAATTGGATTCTCCTTTATGTGCCAACACTTATAAACCGGCATTCCCACCTTTTGCATAAAGAGAGCGGCATTCCGTAAAAACAGCTTCCTGCTGCTGCAAAACAACGAACAGGCAGGCATATCCTTTATTACATTATTGCCATGGCACTCTTTCCCATGCAGAACATATCAATCCTTATTTCAATGGAGTCCATCTCCCCAATGTTCCATTTTTCCTGTCATATTCATTAACTCCTAATATTGTCAACATGATGCGCCAACGTCTGGAGGAGAACCGGCACATCCCATGGTGGCATGGCGACATCAACTGTGTTAAAGTGAGTCCGGTTTGAATATTGTTCTTGCTGCTCATCCTGTTTACACAGGTTGATATGCAAATAAAGGGCCCTGGCACCTGGCTCATGTTTTCCTTAAGTGGCCGAACTTACGTTACAGGTTCAAATTCAGGATTAACGGTTATGAAAAAATTTTTTACCACATTGATGATACTGCTTTTTCTGGGCATCGGGGCCGTAACGGGATATCTCTCCTGGATGCTCCTTGAGGGGACAGCCCCTGAAATTTCCATTGAGCATCTGCCTGAAATTATGGGGCGCTCCTGCACCATATCCATTCTGGCAAGGGATGACCGCAGCGGTATAAAATCAATATCCGCCGAACTTGTCCAGGACGGGAAGACAATACCTCTGGAACCCCTTAATTTTCCTGTGCATGAATTGTGGAAGGGCTCAGGAGTTATGGAAACCAGGGCGTCATGGGGAATAAAACCGGCAAAACTCGGTCTTTCCCGCGGCACGGTCATTGTACGCATACACGCCATTGATTCCTCCTTCCGAAATGGTCTGAAAGGAAATGAGGCCATTATGGAGGTCACCATGCCTGTTGATTTCACGCCCCCCTCCATCTTTATACAAAGCACTGTTCACAATATCAGGCAGGGCGGAAGCGGGGCAGTCTCATACAAGGTGAATGAGGATGTTGTAAAGACAGGTATTTATGTCGGAAAAAAACATTTTTTCCCAGGGGAAATCCTGACAGGGGACAAGATGGCCTATGTTGCCCTGATTGCCCTGCCCTTCAACATGAACGCCCCTGGCAACATAGTTGTAGAGGCAGTTGACAAGGCTGGCAACAGGGGCAAGGCAGGCGTGCCCTTCCGTCTCCTTCCCTTCAGGGAGCACAGGGACAAAATCAATATATCCGACAGGTTTCTTCAAAGAAAAATGCCAGGTTTTATGGCCAGAAATCAGCAACTTTCCGGCGAGCTTCTCGATGTTTTCCTGCAGATCAACAGCAACATGAGAAAGGCCAATAATGAAAAAATCAGGCAGCTAACCATGCAGGGTTCACCTGATATGGCATGGCAAGGCAGTTTCATCAGGATGGCAGGCGCAATCAGGGCAAATTTCGCGGATCACCGTTACTATTTTTATAAAGGCAGGGAGATAGATCAGGCATTTCACATGGGAGTGGATATAGCGTCAGTTGCCCATGCCGCCGTGCCCGCGGCCAACAACGGCAAGATAGTTTTCGCTGACTGGCTGGGGATATACGGCAATACGGTTATAATAGATCATGGTGCCGGTCTGTTCAGTCTCTATGC
>CAYXYO010000211.1:0-14135 GCA_964469365.1 uncultured Desulfobacterales bacterium
ATTTTCTCCATTTTTCTTATCTGTCTTGTGGCTGTGTAACCATCCATTTCAGGCATCTGTATATCCATCAGCAGAAGATCATATTGTTTTTCCGCTATCATTTCAAGGGCGATCCTGCCATTGTCTGCTATCTCTGAGGCATACCCCATCTTTGACAATATGATTGAAAACAGTTTCTGATTTACAATGTTATCTTCCACTATCAGGATCGTCGCCTTTTTCTCATGTGATTTTTGAGACAAAGAAGTGACTACGATATCCTTTCCAATGTCTTGCGAAAATTTGTCACTATCCGGAAGGCCACCTTTTTCAAGGGCCAGCCTCAGAATAAAAGTACTTCCCCTGCCCGGAACACTCTCAACATCAAGAGATCCTCCCATCAGTTCAGCAAGCTGACTGCAAATAGCCAGACCAAGCCCGGTACCGCCATACTTGCGGGTAGTTGTACCGTCTGCCTGGGTAAACTTGTCAAATATGCTTTTCTGTCTCTCTTCAGGTATTCCTATGCCTGTGTCCGATACGCTTAATTCGAGAGCAACTTGGTTGTTTTCGTGTGAAGTTTTTCTGACTTCAATAGTGATTTTGCCATCTTGTGTGAATTTTATGGCATTTCCAACCAGATTCACTAATATTTGCCTGATCCTTGCGCAATCGCCAAGAAGATTGCATGGCACATCCTGACCTATTATAATCTCAAAGCTGTTGTTCCTTTTTTTGCATATTGGCTGGAACATGGTTTTAATGTCCTGTGTCACACTGCATATGTCAAAGGGGGCCAGGATTATGTCCAGTTTGCCTGCCTCGATCTTGGAAAGGTCCAGTATGTCGTTTATAAGGGCAAGGAGATTGGTCGCGGATGATTGGATGTTGCTTGCGTATTCCCGTTGTTCTGTTGAAAGCCCGCTATCAAGGAGCATCTCTGTAAAACCAAGGATCGCGTTCATGGGAGTCCTGAGCTCATGGCTCATATTGGCAAGGAATTCAGATTTTAATTCGCTGGCTTTTAACAACTCCTTGTTCTTGTGTCTCAACTCTTCTGTCTGACGTGCTATTTCGCGCTCAAGGTCTTTGGCGTACCTCTGTTCCTGCCTGCGAAGCTGAAGATACTGTTCATGGTTGGCCTCGACAAGGGCTGCGTGTTTGCGGGCCATGGCCTCCTTTTCATGTCTGTATTGAGTGGCCCTGCTTATATTTTCAAGGTTTTCAGCCATGCTTGTCGCCAGTTTGACAGAGTTGGTTACAAGCAGTTTTTCGGTCTCTATGCATGACGATGGGCCGCAGTCTGATTCTTTTGCTACTGCTACTATCTGGTGGCTGTTCTGGAGTCTTACAACAAAACACTGTTTGTCATCTCCCAGAGGTATAATCAGGGTTTCATCCATTTCGTCATATGGAAGGCCAGACATAATATTGTCTGGCAACACCAGCTTTCCATGCCATTGGGGCCTTGGTGTCATCAGTGAACAGATGGCTATGGAATAACCTGGCAGCAGTGTTTCAAGCGATGTGAGCCGTTCCTCTATTTCTGATTGGCTATTGCCATCCCTTTCAAATATTTCATCAAGTTCATCCAAGAAATCAGGCATGATTATACCTTCACAATCACTCCAGATCGTACAGTTCACCGGCCTTTGCAATTTCCGCAGGCACATCTTTTACCAGTATTTTGTAATATGATGCCATATCCTTCATGTGCTGTCCTATAAATGGGGATACCCTGTCATATTTTTCCTTTATCATACTGTATTTCAGACGGCAGGATATATAATCTGCTATCTGCAGGATAGCTGTCAATGAATCCAGGGGATATTCACGTTTTTTGTTGTGGTGATTCCGTATGGCATCCATAACACCTTTGTCAAGGTTCCAGTCTTTGCATATTGCCGTGCCGACCTTGGTGTGATTCGTGCCGAGGATACTGTTTTCATATTCAATAATTTCACCTGGCCCTGACATATAGCTGCTGCACAGCTTGGAAAAAGACATTGATTCCACCTGCATCTCCGCAATCATGCCTATGTCATGGAGAATGCCAGCCAGGAAGGCATCTTCTCCATCCTGTTCGAATATGCGCTGGGCCACCATTCTGCTCACAATAGCGGTTGTGGCGGAGTGGGCCCAGAGGTCTTTTCTGGACAACCCAGGTGGATCCAGGTCGCTGCTCATGAAAATAGTCTTTACCGTTTCAACTGCAACAAGGTTTCTCAGTTCTTTCATGCCGACCATCACCACTGCCTTGGATATGGAATCTACCCGGGAGACAAGTGAAAACATGGGGCTGTTGACATATCTGAGCAGCCTTGTAAGCAGAACCGGATCGAGGCTTATAATCTCTTCAAATTCCCGGATGGAACTGTCCGGTGAATTGATAAGCTTGGTTACCTTTATGGCAACGGCAGGCAGGGTCCTGTCATCATGGAACTGTGTAATAATCTCTTTTACTTTCTCTGAAGTTGCCATTGGTTACAGTTCGTCACGCAGTTTTTCTATCCTGAAAACCAGTGCTTCAAGTTCTGAAATAACATGGGATAGGTCATCGGTTTCCATGGATGCCATCTCTTCCAACTGCCTTGCCACTTCTCCAAGTTGGTGCATGCCAAGGTTGAGGGCTGATCCTTTGATGGAATGCGCCTTTTCCCTTTATTGTATATGCATCGCCTTCATTGTATGCGTCTTGGATATGTTCCAGTTCTTCCCTGGATGTCTGATAAAGTATGTCGAGCAGTTCTTTCAGCAGTTCGACATCATACGCTGCCTGCTCCATGGCAAACTCCCTGTTCCATTCAATTGTATTAGACGTATTTGTCATTGTCTGTTTTCCCGTTAGTTACTATTAAACATGAACAGACGTTTCCCCTGTTATGTTATATTAATGTATGGAAACTGCAAGGTTTGTGATGAGGTAATTCTTAAAGATTTTTTTATGTTTCCAATTATAAGTGATAGGTGCACATGTAAATTGAACGCGTCGAAGCATGTTGTTGCGCCAAAAATCCTGAGATGCCCTATCCTGAAAATCCTCTCAAGTTTTTCCCTTGGGAACCGATAAGTTTTAAAGACAGACTCTGAACAGGTGTTTTATGTGAAAACTGCCGTTTTTTTCATACCATTAAACAGTAAAGAGAATTTTTCGTGCTTAATCTCATATGTTTTGAAGTAAACAATATCCTGTGGGCAACAGGCCTTGCCTGGGTCAGGGAAGTTGTCCGGCCTCTTTCCATGGACCCCTTGCCGGTATCTGCTGATTATATAAGGGGCATGATAAATGTCAGGGGAGAGGTTATTCCGGTTTTTGATGGCAGGGCGCTTTTGGTCACGTCACCAACAGAGAATGATATTTTGGATATCAGGTCACGGGTACTTCTTTTTCAGACAGATGAGGAGATTATTGGTTTTGGTGTGGATGCCGTAAGGGGAGTTGTAAATATAAATCCTGATGATGCAAAGGCCATAGCCAGTATTGACGGCATTCATAAAGTTTTTGCAGGGGGTGTTTTTTCAATGGATAATACCCCTGTTATCTTGCTTGACGCGGAAAAACTTATAGCGTTTTTCAGAAAAAACAGACGTAAATCATGAGAGGCAGGACAGAAGAACCGTCTTGACAGGAAACACTTAAACCACACATAGTTGACTGGAGGCTTGAGTAATGAATGAACAGAGCGGAGGCGCAGGCAGCTGGAAACTTCAGCACAAGGTAATTCTGCTGTTTCTGATGGTGATAATAGTGAATATTATTGCCCAGGGTTTTTTATTTTATACCCAGTATAGTTCCCTTAAAAATATTACAGGGATTCCTGAGTACAAACTTTCATCCATACTTAGCTCAACACTTATTGATGGCTTTATAGCAAATGCCATTGTTTTTATTTTTATGATGCTAATTGTCTGGCTCCTTAACAGGAATGTCATACAGCCCATAGTAAGTACTGCCAAATTTCTTCAAAGTACTGCTGAAGACATGGATCTTACAAGGCGCGTCAAGGTCAGGAGCAATGATGAAATAGGGGAAATGGCCCAGTCTGTAAATGATTTTATCGCGGCCCTTCAGAAGACCTTTCAGGACGTTGTGCAGATCGCGGCCGGTTTTGCCAAGGATAGCATGGCGGTGCATGAGGTTGTAAGCAGTATTGTTGCCAATGCGACAAATCAGGCGGAACGGGCCATGGAGGTCAGGCAGCGCGTTGCCGTTATGGGCAAAACAGCGGAAGAGGTTGCCGCCCACGCCGAATCTTCATCAAAGCTTGCCAGTGAAGCAGCTTCGGTAATCCAGGATATGGCCAAAACAACCGTTAAAATCACAGAGGCTTCCACCCAGAACAAGGAAGGAGCCATGAGCGCTTCAAACACGGTCGCCATCATGGGAGAGACCGCCCAGGAAGTTAAAAGCAAGGCGGTTACCCAGTCCAGCGCATCTGAACAGACAGCCGCTGCGCTCAGCAAGATGGCGGATGCCCTGCACGGCATGGCCAGAGAGGCTTCCAGGGCCGCCGCCAAGGCGCATGAAACCATGAAAAGCGCCCAGGAAGGCCGGGATACCATGAGCAAGACCCTGAAGGGTATGGAGGCCATTGCCTCAAGTTCCGAACAGGTTAATGACATAGTCAATCTGATCTTTGACATTGCCGAACAGACAAACCTTCTGGCCCTTAACGCTGCCATTGAGGCTGCAAGGGCGGGCGAACACGGCAGGGGCTTTGCAGTTGTTGCCGAGGAAATTCGTAAACTTGCTGACAGGACTACTGAATCCACCAAGGAGATCGAAAACCTCATCAGGGAGAGTACTGAAAATGTAAGCGAGGGAATAAAACTTGCCACAAAGGCAGCGGGAAGCCTTGAAACCCTTATCACGACTGTTGAGGAAAACAGCGCCGTTGTTGTGGAACTGTCAAAGGAGTCAAATGAACATGTGGAATCCATCGGGTCACTCCTCTCATCCACAGAAGAACTGAAGCTCATGGCAGGCTCCATTGTGGACCTGACCATCAAACAGGCTGAAAGAAGGGAAAAGGCTGAAGAGTCCATCAAGATGCTCATGAAACTCAGTGACGACATTGTTGCCGTGGCCAATTCAAGCAATGTGACCACAAGAACCGCTGTGGAAACCATTGACAAGGTTGTTGACAACTCTTCCCAGATTACTTCAAGGACAAGTCAGCAGAAGGAGAGAAGCGAAGGGTTGCAGAAACTCATGCAGCAGATCGCAGACATTGCCATGAAGAACGCCCACGGCGCTGAAGGCGCGCTGACTTCCATGCAGGAGCTTATGGATAATGCCCGCAAGGTTGAAAAGACCATGAGGCGTTTCAAGATATCCCAGTTCAGTTGATTGTGAGGTTCTGTTTTTCGATTTTTCTTCCGGGACAGGCGGAGAGAGAGCAGGTTGTGGGTGAAAGTATTTCAGTCGCCCTGCAATTAAGTGGGCAAGGTAAATATATCACTTACCTTAAATTTGGATATCGCTTCGCAGCGGTTTCTTGACACTGAAAAACAAATTAATTTTGTCCTGCGGCCATGAAGGCAACCAGGTTTCACCCCACCCCGCTCCGGTCAGGTTTTTACTATCTCCGTACCGATGCCTGAATCGGTAAAGAGCTCAAGGAGGATTGCGTGTTCAACCCTGCCGTCAATTATGTGGGCCTTGGATGTGCCCATGTCCAGGGCCTTGAGACATGATTTGAGCTTTGGTATCATGCCGCCCACGGCCCTTTTTTCCTCTATGGCCCTTTGCACGTCATTGGCGCTCATGGAGGGTACAAGTTCCATTTCATCCTGCGATGCCGTGTCCGGCGTTTTCCCTTCACCGGGCTGCATGAACCCCGGCACGTCGGTAAGGAGTATGAGCTTTTCAGCCTGCAGCCTGCCTGCCACGGCCCCGGCCACCAGGTCTGCGTTTATGTTGAATGCCTCGCCGTCAGGCCCTACTCCCACCGGGGCTATGACAGGGATGAAACCCTGCATCTCAAGGGCGTGCAGCACTTCCGGGTTTACTTCCCGCACCCTGCCTACCCTGCCTATGTCTATTATTTCCGGCGGCCTTGCGTCTCCTGAATAGCGGTAGAGCTGCATCTTTTCAGCCTTTATAAGCTCTCCGTCCCTGCCTGACAGTCCCACGGCCCTGCCGCCCCTTGTATTTATGAGGCTTACAATCTCCTTGTTCACCGTGCCCACAAGCACCATTTCAACAACGCTCATGGTTTCCGCGTCGGTTACGCGCTGGCCTTCCACAAAGGTGGCCTGAATGCCCATCCTGTCCATGATGCGGTTTATCTGCGGCCCGCCTCCGTGTACGATCACCGGATTTATGCCAATATATTTCATCAGTATTATGTCAAGGGCAAACTGTTTCTTGAGGTTTGCGTCAACCATGGCATGTCCGCCATACTTGATGACCACGGTTTTTCCTGAAAACTGTTTTATGTACGGAAGCGCTTCTATAAGTACCCTGGCTGTCTCCATGTAAGCTCCTGTGCCTGCGAGTGCCTCTTGATTGTTGTGATTGTATCTGAATTTACAGGATAAACCTGCTAAGGTCTTCATCCTGCACTATATCCTGGAGGTTTTCCTTTACGTATGCGGCAGTGACCCTTATGGTCTGGGGGGCCACGTCAGGGGCGTTAAAGGATATGTCCTCAACCAGTTTTTCCATTACCGTGTGGAGCCGCCTCGCGCCTATGTTTTCAGTCTTCATGTTGACTTCATGGGCGATCCGTGCAAGTTCCATGATGGCCTCATCCTCAAAGACAAGCTCTATCTCTTCGGTTGCCAGCAGGGCCTTGTACTGGGTTACAAGGGCGTTGTCCGGTTCGGTCAGTATAAGGGCAAAGTCATCCCGGGTAAGGGAGTCCAGTTCCACCCTTATGGGGAACCTGCCCTGGAGTTCGGGAAGCAGGTCTGACGGCTTGGAGACGTGAAAGGCCCCGCTTGCGATGAAAAGGATGTGGTCAGTCCGTACAATACCGTACTTTGTGTGAACAGACGTGCCTTCAACAATGGGCAGCAGGTCGCGCTGCACCCCTTCCCTGGAGACATCCGGACCGCCTCCCCCGCCTCCTCCGGCAGCCACCTTGTCTATTTCATCAAGGAAAATTATTCCGGACTGCTCAACCCGTGAAATGGCCTTTTCAGTAACCTTGTCCATGTCAATCAGCTTGCCGGCAGCCTCCTGTTCAAGGATTTTCCTTGCCTCCTTCACTGTAACCTTGCGGCGTTTTTTCTTTTGCGGAAAGACGTTGGACATCATCTCCTGAAGGTTGTTCTGCATCTCCTCCATGCCTGAGGCCGCAAAGATTTCGACCATTGGAGACGCCTGACGCTGGGATGCCTTTATCTCAACAAACCGCTCCTCAAACTTTCCGGCCCTGAGCATTTCCCTGAATTTCTCCCTTGTATTGACCGGAGACGAGCCTGGAGCCGCGTCTGCAATGGCGTCCGCTGTTACCGACGTCTGCGGAAGAAGCAGGTCAAGCAGGCTCTCCTCAGCCTGTTCCGCGGCCTTGGCCTCCACCTTTTCCCGTTCTTCAGACTTTACCATGTCAACGGCAAGGTGGGTCAGATCCCGTATCATGGATTCCACATCCCTGCCCACATAACCAACCTCTGTAAACTTGCTGGCCTCAATCTTGAGAAAGGGCGACCTGGCAAGGCGCGCCAGGCGGCGGGCTATCTCTGTTTTGCCAACACCAGTAGGGCCTATCATGATGATATTCTTAGGGGCTATTTCATCCCGCAGCTCTTCAGGTATCTGCTGCCGTCTCCAGCGGTTTCTGAGGGCAATGGCAACGGATTTTTTCGCATTGTCCTGGCCTATTATGAACTTGTCAAGTTCTGAAACTATCTCTTTTGGCGTAAGGGGTTTGTCCGGTGTCTGCACCTTTCATGCTCCTCAATCTCTGTGATCTGCTATGTCAATTGACTCAATGCTTATGCTGTTGTTGGTGTAAATGCATATTTCACCTGCTATTTCCAGGGCCTCCCTGGCGATGTCAGCCGCGGCAAGATCGCTGTGCTTCATCATGGCCCTTGCCGCTGCCAGGGCGTATGGGCCGCCGGAACCGATGGCAAGCACGTCGTGGTCAGGGTCTATTACATCTCCTGAACCGGAAATTATCAGTGACCGTTCGCTGTCAGCGGCAATGAGCATGGCCTCAAGACGCCTTAGCATCTTGTCAGTGCGCCACTCCTTGGCAAGTTCCACGGCAGCCCTTGTGAGGTTGCCGTTGTATGTCTCAAGCCTGGCTTCAAGTTTTTCAAACAGGGTGAATGCGTCTGCCGCGGCTCCTGCAAAGCCGGTCAGCACCCTGTCATGGTAAAGGCGTCTTATCTTGTTGGCCCTGTGCTTCATGACAGTATCCCCAAAGGTCACCTGACCGTCGCTTGCCAGCACCACTGAACCGTTTTTTCGTACGGCAACCACTGTTGTGCTCTGTATCTCATGGTGTTTCATTCCGGTTTGCCTCTTCCTTTTTTTCCTGACCTGGGATGTGCGTTGTCATATACCGCAGACAGCCTGTTCAGGTCAAGGTGTGTGTATTTTTGTGTTGTGGAGAGACTCGCGTGGCCGAGCATCTCCTGTATGGAACGCAGGTCAGCCCCGCCTTCAAGGAGGTGGGTCGCCATTGTGTGTCGCAGGGTGTGGGGCGTTGCGTTCCTGTCAAGACCGGCAAGTATCCGCCTTTTTTTTACGAGCCTCTGTATGGTGCGCGGGTTCAATCTTGAGCCTGACCTGTTTATAAACAGGGCTGTTTCATCATATATCTTTTTCCTGGCAAGGAGCGCGTTTCTGAATGGCAGATAGTCGCCCAGGGCCTCCCTGGCCTGTCTGCCAAAGGGCACCACCCGTTCCTTGCGTCCCTTGCCTGTGACCCGCACCATTTCCGGGGACCATGATATGCTTTCCATGTCAATGGCGGAAAGTTCGCTCACACGCAGCCCGGCGCTGTAGAGCAGTTCCAGTATTGCCCTGTCCCTTGCGCCCTGAAAGGAATTTTCCTCTCCTGTCTCCACCATTGCAAAGGCCTGATCAACGGTCAGGCATGGGGGCAGGGGAGAGCCTGAAGATGGCATTTTAACCAGTTGGGCCGGATTGAGTTTTATCCTTCCATCTCTCATAAGAAAGGTGAAAAAGCTCCTTGCAGCAGCCAGTTTCCTTGCCGCTGTTTTTCTGCCGCAGCCGTTTTTTGTGATATGGGCAACCCATCTTCTTATGTCCCTGTGGGTGATCGCGGAAATGCTTTTCGCCCTGCTGCCCAGAAAGCCACTGAGCTGTTTCAGGTCCCTTCGGTATGCCGCGACAGTATGCGGAGACGCGTTTCTCTCTGCCTCAAGATAGGTAATGAAGTTGTCCAGTTCCTGCTTCACGGTTTTAATGCCTGTGTCATACAAGAAATTTTATTGCGAAAAATCCGCCTATCAGGAGCACGGTAAAGATGATGGTGCATATATTGAAATATCGGTCCAGAAAATTCTTTACAGCCGGACCAAAGAAGTAAATGGCCCCTGCCACCAGAAAAAACCTGCCTGCCCTTGATATGACGGAGGCAATGAAAAATGTGAGCAGGTCCAGCCTGAAGGCCCCGGCAGTGATTGTGAAAAGTTTGTAGGGCAGGGGGGTAAAACCTCCTGCCGCCACAGCCCATGCGTCATACTGGTGATACATGCCCTGCACGGAACGATACTGTTCCTGGAGGTGATAGAAGTCAAGTATCCGGCTCCCAACGGTTTCCATGAAAAAGTACCCCAGGCCGTAGCCTGCCACCCCGCCTGCCACAGAGCCTGCAAGGGCGATGAAGGCCCATCTGAATGCCCTGTCAGGTCTGGAGAGGGCGAGTGCGATCAGGAGTACGTCAGGAGGTATGGGGAAAAATGACGATTCCGCAAAGGCAAGCATGAAGAGCGCCAGACCGGCGTTCGGCCTGTCGGCCCATGAAAGCACCCAATCATACAACTGTCTGAGTTTTTCAGGGAACCAGCGAGCGGCGGCAATTACGCCTTCCATCCGTATTCTCCGACAAGTTTTACAAAGCGTACCTGTGAAATCTCTTCCTGCACAGTGTTGCCATCCTTTTTTGATATTTTTACAAGACGTTGTGAATATGCGTCCCCCACAGGTATAATCATTACTCCGGGGTCCGCAAGCTGTTCCACCAGGGGCGGCGGTACTGCCGGAGAGCCTGCCGTAACAATTATCGCGTCAAAGGGCGCTTCCTGTTCCCATCCCCATGTGCCATCGTCAAGTTTCATTACTATGTTGTGATATCCCAGGGCGTCCAGGGTGGCCCTTGCCTTTGAAAGCAGCCAGGAGATGCGTTCCACACTGTAAACCTTCCCGGCGATCTCTGCCAGTATGGCAGTCTGATAACCGCATCCAGTGCCTATCTCAAGACATTTTTTTCCTTCTTCAAGTCCCAGTGCCTCTGTCATGAGGGCGACTATATAGGGTTGTGAGATGGTCTGATTTTTGCCGATGGGAAGAGGGGAATCACCGTACGCGCTGCTTACAAGCGCCTCGTCCACAAAGAGATGACGGGGCACCTTCAGCATGGCGTTTATTACTGCGGCATCACTGATGCCCCTTGCGATGATCTGGTTCCTGACCATCTTTTCCCTGGCCAGACGGTAGTGGTCATTCTGCATGGCAAGGTGTCGCGCAAAGTTCCATATGCAGGTCAGGACAGTTTCTGCACATAGTATGTGGCGGAAACCACCCGATCACGTTTCAATATGATCTGCAGGCTTTCCACCCGTTTGTCTCCAAGGTATTTTCCAATAAGGGGAGTGTGCTGCCAGAACCATGTCTTGTCATCAAAGTAGTACCACTCCTCAGTGCCGTCCGGCTGTTCGACAACTGCCGAGGGTGGCCCCAGCATCTTCGTCACTTCTGCCTTTGTGGTCCCCTTGTCTACAAGCGATGCCTCTATGGGCAGATATGTCTGTTTTGATCCTGAACATGCGGATAGCAGCAGTGGCATGACCAGCAAAAGAATGGATATGGCCGTGTGGATATTTTTTTTATGCATGTATTTCCCGGTCGTTATGTCTTGAATATTTTGCCTGGGAGCGTCCCGAATATTGAAGGTGCCGTTTCAGCCGGGACACCCCTGTGATTACTGAACAGGGCTTTTCTGCCGCTCTTTCCATGGGCAGGATCCATGATTTTCATGATTGCGGCTTGCAATTCCCTGAATTCAAAGGTAACAGTTTAATCCAGAAAGTAATCCTTTTCAAACAAATATCAATGCGGCATGTTGCCTTTTCATGCCGCCGGACTGGAAGGTAGATGATATGAAAAGTTATTTCAAGGAGTTGTGGTTTGAGGTGCCTTCCCGCAGGGCCTTTCTGAATATAACTCCCCAGGTTGAGGCGTGCCTTGCCGAAAGCGGCATCAGGGAGGGACTTCTGCTCTGTAACGCCATGCACATTACCGCTTCGGTGTTTATCAATGATGATGAGCCGGGACTGCATCACGATTACGACGTCTGGCTTGAGAAACTTGCGCCCCATGCCCCGGTGGAACAGTACAGGCACAACGGATATGAACACAACGCCGACGCCCACATGAAGCGTCAGGTCATGGGCAGGGAAGTTGTGGTTGCCGTAACAGACGGCAAACTCCATTTCGGCACATGGGAACAGATATTTTACGGCGAATTTGACGGCAGGCGGAAAAAACGCGTGCTTGTCAAGATAATAGGTGAGTAATGCTGACTGGACGTTGTCGTCCTGATGGAGAGTATGGCTTTTTTTTCTTTGTGTCCTTTGCTGTTATAATTGTTTCCAGTACGGCATATGCGGCTTGTAATGTCAGACCGGTTGCAATTTTTCCATCTCATGAAGGTAAAAATTTTGTTATAAATTTCAGTTATACGCATGACTGGCAGGGATGTGACCTCCATGTAGTTTGCCGTGTGGAGGATTCGGGAGGTATTGTCCTTGTGTCAGGTTCTGCTCTTGTTGAAGACAGTTTCCAGTCTGTTTCTCTTGAGGTGGACAAGGAGATTTCAGCCAGTGGAAGGTTGAAGGTCAACTGTTCATTCAGGGATATCGCCACGTCTGATCTCGTGGCCTGGATCAAGGCGCCTGCCGACAAGCCTGTGGATAATAGAGTTTTTTCTTCTGCTGATGACCATGGTGGTACTGCGTCAAAGCGTGCCAAAACTGTTATCAGAAATCGTAATGGCAGTTATTTCGTTGTTGGCAAAATAAACAACAGAAATGTCCCATGCGTTATTGATACAGGCGCAAGTTATGTGACAATAAACAGGAAAGAGGCAAGGAAATTACATGTCAGGTATGAAGGCAAGAGGATAACACTTTTGACTGCGTCAGGCATGGAGAAGGCGTGGCCTGCCAGGATTTTGAAAATGACCATAGGAAATATAACTGTTACAAATGTGAAGGCTGTTGTAACTCGGGGTCATTATCCGCCTGTGGTGCTTGTTGGCATGTCATTCCTTGAGCATGTAAACATGGTCCATGACGGTGACTCCCTTGTGCTCGAGAAAAGGTAGGTTGTTTATATGCTTGTTATCCATGGTGTTTGTCGTATTTTCTATAGATTTGCTCCAAACTGTCTGATCGCGGTTCCTGTTTTTGCTTTTTATTGCCTTTGTTCTGCTGCCTGCCAGGCCGTTGACATAACAGACAGCGATGGGCATGTTATTTCAGTCAGGCAGCCCTTTTCCAGGATTATTTCCCTTTATCCTGCCCATACGGAGAACCTCTTTTACATGGGGGCAGACAGCAAGGTGGCAGGTGTGTCAAAGGGGTGCCAGGATATCCAGGGAGTTGCCGGCAAGCCGGTCTTCTCCTACAGGGATGATCCAGAGCGCATCCTCGCGGCACGGCCTGACCTTGTTCTTGTGCGCCCGATGATTTCCAGGGCATATCCCGCCTTTGTGGAGATGCTCAGGAAAAACGGCGTTGCCGTGGTCTCTTTACAGCCTGTTTCAGTTGACGGCCTGGGGGAATACTGGAAGAAACTGGGCCTGCTCGCAGGCAGGGAAAAAGAGGCTGACGCAATGTGGGAAGAATTTCAGGACGAGGTGCGAAAGGCAAAACAGAGGGTTTCCGGCATTCCACCTGCCAGGCGCAAAAGGGTATATTTCGAATCAATGCACAGAAGAATGAAGAGCTTCGCAAGGGGGTCCATTGCCATGTTTGTGCTGGAAACCGCTGGTGGCGTCAACGCGATCCCTGATCTTCCAGGCGTGAGAAATACCAATATCGCATACTGTGGCAAGGAAAGGCTTGTTGCAAACGCAGACAGGATAGATGTGTATCTTGCCCAGTATGGCCGCATGAACCGGATCAGTGTTGATGATATAATTCATGAACCGGGATTTGGCGTAATAAAGGCTGTAAGGAACCGACAGGTCTATCTTGTGCCTGAAGAAATTGTTTCAAGACCCACAATGCGTCTGGTACAGGGCATCTACAGGATTATGAAATTGCTGTACAGCAAACATCCGAGACAGAAAATTCAGCCATGAAATAAGGTGATGCCGGTTGAAGTGGTACCCATTTTTTGTGCAACAGTTGAATCGTTTTAAGCTCGCCTTCACCTGATTCATGCTGGCATTGCCATTTGACAGATTTCATCAGGCGTTTTGTATGAAAGGCTCTGTTGGAAGCAATCTACAGTATCTGTCTCTTCCATTTCCTGACCTGACCCGGATGAATACCGACCTTGAAGCAATCTGACCGGGTGATCTTTTTCCCTTTGATGGCTGCCAAAGCAACTTTGGCCTTGAACTCTGCACCATACGTCTTCTTGACCATTTTGGGCTCTTCTTCTTTCACTATAGATTTTCCTTTACTCCATATAGTGAAAGCGAACAGTGAGTGCCTCAGCGCTGACTATACTCACTGCCGAAAAAGGGGGCCTACCTCAGTTAATACAAAAGAAAAGAGGGCAAGTGAATTGCACCTGCCCCTATCAGCTTAACTTAATGAAACATGAAACTCTATTTTCCTATATCAAATGTAGTGCTCCACAGATAGAACGGGGTGTCCTCTATATTTGCCCCTTCTTTGATTACGAGAGTGTAGAGGGTGTATTCTCCCGGTTTGAGGTCGGAAACAGGTATGTCGCCAAAGAATCTTGCTGATACAGGTTCAGCCACACCGCTTTTCCA